>PCUL01000177.1:28379-28548 GCA_002771745.1 Bacteroidetes bacterium CG18_big_fil_WC_8_21_14_2_50_41_14 | reverse complement strand
AAACAATGATAGTCAATAAATTAAAGACATCCCAACAATCCGGGCTGTCGTTAAATGAAAATCAATTTGACACATTTCCCAAACCAATACTTACTTTAGTCGGTTTTTCAAATACTTTAATTTCATTCATGGTTTTATTCTTAAACTATTTTAAAACTAACAAGCCATT
>PCUL01000177.1:26274-28303 GCA_002771745.1 Bacteroidetes bacterium CG18_big_fil_WC_8_21_14_2_50_41_14 | reverse complement strand
ACCTTTTCTGACCTCGACAATCAGATATTCTGTCATGGCATTACCATCTTCTTGCTTTTCTTTTTCAAACACAAAAATATAATCCTTGTCATCGAAACTGACTACGGCTTCCGAAGGAAGGGCAGTTACTTTTATGTCTGATTCTTCGATTAATGCATTTACATACATCCCGGGTAAAATATTTTTGCAGGAACTTAAAACGGTCCCATAAACTCTGAAAGTCATGTCGTCACTAACAGATTTCCCTGTTTGAGAAATCAAAGCTTCATGAACATCGGTTTCATTGTTTATGAAGAACTTTATTTTCTGACCCACTACCACCTTATCAGCATCCTTTTCAAAGAGGGTAAGCTCAAGAAAAAGTTTGTCGCTGTTTACAATTTCGAACAGGATATCGGTTGGCGAAACATACTTCCCGATATTTACATTAACGGCTTTCAGAAAACCACTGATAGGGGATACCAGATTGACTTGATTGCTGATGTTGTCTTCACTGAGCAGATCAGGATTAATGCCTATCAGAAACAACTTTTGTTCCAGCGATTTTACCAATACCTTGAGGTTTTTATATTCTACTGTAACCCGTTGAACATTTTTCTCGGAATAAACATCGTCTTTGTACAAATCAGTATGACGTTTGTATTCTGCTTCTGCGAATACCAGTTTGTTTTTTGCTTCAAGATAATTCTGTTGAATATCAACGAAATCCTGATTTTCTATTATAGCAAGCGTCTGTCCTTTTTTAACCGCATTACCTGGTAGCAGATTTGTATTTTTAATAAATCCGCCTAAAGGCATACACACCGTGGCCTGATTTTGGGGTGCAACGGAAATAATTCCATTAACTTTGATGGTGTTACTTACTGATCTCATCTCAACTGAACCAGTCTGAATGCCTGCAAGTTGAATCTGATCATCACGCAGTTCAACAATATTTTCCGGAAGGATTTCTACTTCTTCTACCTCTGCAACCGGCTTGCTGTCTCCATTAATGCAAGAACTTAATGATATGATGAGGCTCAGAACAATTGTTGTTATTTTGAAACTTACTTTTGTCATGATTTTTATTTTTTAAAATATTTTACCCGTTATATAATCAATTGAAATGATGGTTTGATTGTAATTATTTATTGCATCGAGATAGTTTTGCTTTATACTTAATGCACGGTTTAGATTCACAATGTAATCGAGATAATCCATTGCCCCGGACTTATAACTGCGAGTGGCCTGTTCAATGATGATATTGGCTTCGGGAATGGCTTGATTTTCGTAATAGTTCACACTGTTGCTGAATTTGGCGTATTCGCCCATTAATGAGCGGTATTTGCCTGAAAGCGATTTGGAATAATATTCAGCATTCGTTTGTGCAACCTGCGTTCTCAATTTGGCTGCCTTTATTTTGGATGTGTAAGGCACAAACCACAATGGAATGGTAATCCCGGCCTGAATGCCAGTAAGTCTGTCGCCGGTACCGAAGGTCCGTGGAACGCCGTTTATCTCCTGAACACCTTGCATGGATTGATTGAAATAACCAAAGCTTAAATCAGGGAGCATGAGGCTACGCTCCAAATCTTTTTCAACTTGTGAAATTTCGACCTGTTGTCGTACATATCCTGCCGAAGGATTTGCTGTCAAGGCCAGGCTGTCGGTTACCGGATAAAAATCGATCATTTTAATCAGGGTATCTTTTGGAGATAATACAGATTCAGTGTTTAAAAGGGTTTGCAGCTTATGATTCAATATAGTCAAATCCGCTGTTACCTGTTGCAAATGGTTCTTTACTTCGAGGCTTTGAGAACGGGCATTAATCATTTCGAGCTGGTTTGTTTCACCTGATTTGGCCCGGAGTTCGGCTGCCCTGAAAAACCCTGAATATAAACTATCCTGATACACAAATAATTTCTGTTTCGCATCTAAATAGATTAGCTGCCAGTAAACCTGCTTTACCTGAGTGGCAATTTCAAGTTGTGAAGTTTTTAACTCCCACTCACTGCTCTTGATATTGGCCTTGGCCAGTTTATTTTGGTTA
>PCUL01000177.1:10703-26268 GCA_002771745.1 Bacteroidetes bacterium CG18_big_fil_WC_8_21_14_2_50_41_14 | reverse complement strand
ACGGTTGGAAAAGCGATGGACTGAGACAGGGTAAAACTATTGTCGTTGCTGTACGAGTTAAACTGTCCGTATTGCGCGTCAATGGCCGTTTTGGGAAGATCCCACGAGGCACCTTTCAATGCCTTCTGTATTTCAACATCATAAGCAGATGAGCGTACGGCCAAATTGCTGTCCAATGCCATTTGAATTGCTTCCTGCAGATTAATGACTCTTGGCTGTTGGCCGGATACGGTACTAAAAATGGTTGTTGCACCAAGTAACAGGAGAATGGATACCAGTTTTTTTGCCGACCATTTTTTAAATCTGAATTTGAAACTCGTTGTGGAAAAGAAAATGTAAAATACCGGAAGTATAACCAGTGTGAGAAAAGTCGCGGTGATAAGTCCGCCAATCACAACAGTTGCCAATGGTTTCTGTACTTCAGCCCCGGCTGATGTTGATAAAGCCATTGGGAGAAATCCAAGTGAAGCCACTGCAGCAGTCATGATTACCGGGCGCATTCGAGTTTGGATACCTTTCATTACACGCTCCGTGATGTTCGTAACACCTGCTTTTTCGAGCCTGTTAAACTCCGCAATCAATACGATTCCGTTAAGAACGGCCACACCAAATAGCGCAATAAAACCAACACCTGCTGAAATTGAGAAGTTCATTCCACGAAGCCACAGGGCAAAAATTCCTCCGATAGCCGACATGGGAACTGCTGTAAAGATTAAAAGTGATTGGTTTACTGAATTAAAAGCAAAGTAGAGCAAAACGAATATCAAAAGCAGTGCAACAGGAACTGCAATGGAAAGCCTTTTCTGAGCGGCTTCTAGTTTTTCAAACTCGCCTCCATATGAGATATAATAACCTGTGGGCAATTGAATTTTTTCATTTATCTGAACCTTCACATCATTGATTACACTTTGCATATCCCGGTTACGAACATTGAATCCGATTGTTATTCTTCTTTTAGTATTTTCCCTTGAAACCTGCGCCGGTCCTGATTTAATGGAGATGTCAGCCACCTGATCAAATGGTATCTGGCGCCCGTTGGCAAGAGCAACGGTCAGATTCTTTACATCATCGAGGTTTTGTCTGTAATCTTTGTCCAGACGAACTACCAATCCAAATCGTTTTTCTTCATCAAATACAATTCCAGCCTGGCTACCTGCAAAAGCAGCACGCAAAACCTGGTTTACATCCTCTACCGAAAGGCCATATTGTGCCAACCGGTCACGGTTGTACTCTACCTGAATCTGAGCAAGTCCGGTTACTTTTTCTACATTTATATCCTGTACCCCTTCAATTGTTTGAATCATGCTTTCGATGTCAGCAGCTTTTTCAGATAGTAAAATTAAGTCATCGCCAAAAATTTTAACCGCTATATCCTGTTTTGAGCCGGTCATTAGTTCGTTAAAACGCATTGCGATGGGTTGCTGAAAAGAAAATTTAACACCTGCCAGAGGGATCAAACTTGTTTCCATTTTAGCTACAAGCTCTTCACGCGTAGTAGCCGAAACCCATTCGCTTTTGTCTTTAAGCGTGATGATATAATCTCCTGTTTCCATTGGAGTAGGGTCTGTTGGTATCTCGCCGGCTCCAATTTTACATACTACATGCTTTATCTCCGGGAAATTGGCAATCAAAATTTTATTTGCTTTGATCACTTCATTCACCGAGTTGGTCAACGATCCACCCTGAAGTGTTATTACACTTGCGGCAAGGTCGCCTTCTTCTAGCTGAGGAATAAATTCACCTCCCAAACGGCTGAATAATAGCAGACTGAACATAAATAAAGCAATAGCTGAAACAGAGACAAGAAGTTTTCTTTTAAGTGCAAACCTAATCGCGGGATTAAATATCCGATGTATCCAATTCATTAACCTGTCAGAAAAATTTGGTTTGTGGTCTGTATTTTTGCTCAGGAACAGGGCTGCGGCCATCGGAACATAAGTTAGTGACAGAATTGCTGCACCCATCAGGGCAAATGTAACTACCTGTGCCATTGGGCGAAACATTTTTCCTTCTATGCCTATAAGCGCCATGATCGGTAGATAAACAATCAATATTATTATCTGGCCGAAAGTTGCTGAACTCATCATCCTTTTTGCCGAATCAAGTACATTTTCATCCATCTGTTTCTGATTGAGCCGTTTAATACCGGGATGGTGATGTTTACTCATCGAAATCCGATAAACAACACTCTCGACAATAATTACAGCTCCATCGACAATAAGTCCGAAGTCAAGGGCACCGAGACTCATCAGGTTACCTGAAACCCCAAATATTCTCATCATTGAAACGGCGAATAGCATTGAAAGCGGAATGACGGAGGCGACAATAAAACCTGCACGCATATTCCCAAGCAATAGTACCAAAACGAAAATGACAATCAGTGCCCCTTCAAGAAGGTTCTTTGAAACAGTGCCTATGGCACGACCAACGAGATCGGAGCGATTCAGAAACGGTTCAATTGTTACCTCGGGTGGTAATGACTTTTGTATTGATTCGATGCGGGTTTCCACGTTTGCAATAACTTCGTGCGCATTTGCGCCCTTAAGCATCATTACCACGCCACCGACAGCTTCTGTTGTATCAACGATGAAGGCGCCATACCTGATTGCACTTCCGTACTGAACTGTTGCAATGTCCCTGATAAGTACCGGAACTCCTGAATTGGTAGTCTTAACAACTATCTTTTCTATATCTTCAAGAGATTTAACCAATCCTATGCCCCTGATGAAGTAGGCAGTTGGATTTTTATCAATATAGGCACTACCGGTATTTTCATTGTTTCTTTCCAGGGAATTAAAAATATCGGTTAATGTTAGGTTCATAGCTCTTAGTTTTTCAGGATTCACAGCTACTTCATATTGTTTGACAAATCCTCCATAACTGTTAATATCAGCTACTCCAACTGTCCCAAGCATCTCCCGACGCACCACCCAATCCTGAAGAGTCCTGAGTTTCATAGGATTGAACTCTTTTTCATGGCCTTTTCTCACAGACAAATGATATTGATATATTTCACCCAAGCCTGTGGATATTGGTGCAAGTGAGATTTTTGCCAGTCCCGTTGGAATGGATTCCTCTGCTTCTTTTAATCGTTCAGTTAATTGTTGCCTTGCCCAGTAAATATCAACACCATCTTCGAATACCACAGTGATTACAGACAAACCCAATCTGGATATTGAGCGGAGTTCGATGATGTCCGGAATATTGGCCACAGCCACTTCGATGGGTGCTGTTATGAAACTTTCCACCTCCTGCACAGCCAATGATGGTGCCTGAGAAATAACCTGAACCTGATTATTTGTAATGTCGGGTATGGCGTCAATTGGCAACTTGGATAGCGAGTACGAACCCCATCCTATCAAGGCCACTATGAATAACCCAACGATGAATTTATTCTTTACCGAGAAACTAATAATGCGTTCTATCATAATGTATTATTTAACTTATTTTAATAACTCTCTTCATTTTTTAGGGTTCTTATTAAATTCAATAAGAAAAGGTCAACGAAAAGACAAAATGCAAGATTACTTGCCAATAACTTGAACTTGATTCAAGTCAGTGTAAGCTTGCTTCACCTTTAGGCATTAAAAGAAACTAGAATCTAGGGGGTCTCAGAAAATCAAACAGCTCAATGCTTTTAAAAGCTGGGGAGAATTCAGTATAACCTATTTCCAATACAACAGGAGAAAATGTGGCTGAGATGCTGGAGAAGTATACGCTTGATTGGCAACAGTTACAGGCACAAAATGGGGAACAATGATCTGAATCACTGTGATGATTTCCTGCTGCATCCTTTGATAACTCAATCTTTTGCAATGTATTATCTTGTGACACATCAATGCATGGAATTGCAGTAAGAGCCAGGATGACAAAAGATAACAGGCATGCCAAAAGTTTCATCTGAAATATTTATTGGCAAATGTAGAAAAAAGTTGATGCAATTGAGTTGCAAAGTTGTTAAATACAGTTTGCGCAGATACCCTTCACAACCATGTTGATGTTTTCGAGGGTAAAATGAACCGGCAGAATTAAGATTGATTATAAATATCGTTATGCTTTAATTTGCATATCTGATTATTAGGCTTTTTGCCCTGAAAGTGTGCGATAATTTGTAATTTTGCAACTGTTGTTTTGTATAGAATTTTGAACTAGTAAACATAGTTATGAATATAGAAGAAATTAAAAGTCAGCACACATTGATCGCAGAATGGAAGTATGATATTACTCCCGTTAACAAGGGCTATTCTGACAAATCGCTTTACATCAATGTGTCGGATAATACCATCCGGTCGAAGGATGTGCCGGCTGAAATGAAGGAAAAATTTATTGGTGGAAAGGGATATGGTTTGAAATATCTTTGGGATGCCACCAAACCCGACACCAAATGGAACGATCCTGAAAATGAGATTGTGATTTCAGGAGGTCCCATTTGTGGAATTACCCAGTATTCTGGCACAGGTAAATCGTTGGTGGTGAGTATTTCTCCGCAAACCAACTCGGTGATGGACAGCAATGTGGGTGGCTATTTTGGACCCTTTCTTAAGATTTCAGGATTCGATGCCATCGAACTTCAGGGAAAGTCTGACAAGGAAATCATCATCTTTATTGATGGGGTAAATGGCAAAGTGGAAATCCTGGAAGCTCCTGCTGAAGCCATCGACAGCCATGTGCTGGCAGAACAACTTACCGAAATGTATGCCGATGATGATAAAGACCGGAAAAATATTGCCGTGATATCGGCCGGCAAAGCGGCCGATCATTCCTTAATCGGGATGCTCAACTTCAGCTTCTTCGATTCTAAGCGTAAAGTGGTGCGCCTGAAACAAGCCGGCCGTGGTGGAATTGGTACTGTATTCAGAAATAAAAAAATCAAAGCTGTCGTCTGCAAAGTGCCCGGTGTAAAGGGTAATTTTAACAATGTAGTCGACCTGAAAGCCATCATGGAACGCGGAAAGACCTTTAACAAGGAGATGCGCGATCTGGATGACGCTCAATGCGAGATGAAGACGAAAGGTACAGCTCACCTCATGGAAATCATGAACGACTACGACCTGTTGCCTACCCACAACTACAAGTTTGGAAGCCATCCCGACATCAAGAAAATTGATTCGGAAGAATGGAAAAGCCGCTTTACGCAAGGTGTGCCTGATGGATGCTGGATAGGATGTAATATGTCGTGCGCCAAAGGTGTTGATAATTATGAATTGAGAACCGGTCCTTATGCCGGACAGAAAGTAATTGTTGATGGTCCGGAGTACGAAAATGCCGGTGGATTGGGCTCGAACTGCGGAATCTTTAACCCGGATTATATCATTGAAGCCAACTTTTATTGCGATACCTACGGCATCTGCACCATTTCGTGGGGAACCCTGATGGCCTTTGTTATGGAATGCTACGAAAATGGCATCCTGAACGAAGAGCGAACCGGTGGACTGAAACTGAATTTTGGTAATTCGGATTCGGCCATGGAAGTGATGCACCAACTGGCCCGTGGTGAGGGATTTGGACTCATTGCCGGACAAGGGGTGCGTAAGATGAAAGAACTTTTCGCTAAAAACGGATGGGGTGACGCTGCTTTCCTTCAGGATATCGGAATGGAAAACAAGGGATTGGAGTATTCTGAATACATCTCCAAGGAATCGCTCGCACAGCAAGGCGGATTCGCCATGACCAACAAAGGCCCTCAGCACGATGAAGCCTGGCTCATTTTTATGGACATGGTCAACAACCAGATTCCTACCTTTGAAAACAAGGCCGAAGCGCTTCATTATTTCCCGATGTTCCGCACCTGGTTTGGGCTGATGGGTTTGTGTAAATTACCCTGGAATGATGTGGAACCGGTAAACAATGCCGAAACGGATGAACCTGCGAAAGTGCCGGAACATGTTGATAACTACGTTACTATTTACAACGCGGTTACCGGAAACAACATCGATAAACACGAAATTATCCGGCAGTCGGAGCGTGTATATAACTTTCAACGCGTGTTTAACCTCAGAAGGGGTTATGGTACCAGGAAATATGATGCCCAACCCTATCGCGCGGCGGGTCCCGTTACCATCGAAGAATATGAATCAAGAGCCGAACGCTACGATAAACAAATGAAGGAAATCATTGGTGTTGATCCCGTTGGAAAGACTACTGAAGAAAAACGCGATATTGTGCGTAAATTCCGCGAAAGTCAGTATGAAAAATTGTTGGATGCCGTTTATCAGAGAAGAGGTTGGACCAAAAACGGGGTTCCTAAAATAGCGCATCTGAAACAACTTGGGATGGATTTGCCCGAAGTAATCGAAATGGTTACACCTTATCAGGAAAACTAAGAATAATGGCAAACTTGATTAAAACATCCTCTGAATTTTCGGAGGATGTTTTGTTTAGATAATCAAATCACTAAAATTTCGATGATGTTTAATGTAAATGAATACTTTGGCGGAAATGTAAAATCGCTGGGTTTTGAGAATAAAGACGGAAAAGTGACCATTGGCGTAATGGCCGCCGGAGAATACGAATTTGGGACTTCCTCAATTGAGTATATGACGATTACATCGGGAAAAATGAAGGTGCTGTTACCCGGAAGTACGGAATGGAAAACCTACGGCGAATTTGAAACTTTCATCGTAGAAAGAGATACCAAATTTAAAGTAATTGTGGAAGACCAGACTTCCTATAAATGTCTTTATCGCTAGGCAGATAGCGTTATTTTGAATCGAAATAAATTGCGGTTTTAAACCATTTCACGCCAAGTGAAACAAGGCCTTTTTATACATTTGCAGTCGATATGAAAATGATTACATATCGACTACAAAAACCAAAGACACATGAAGCCACCAAAAAGTTCAAAAAACGATGTTTTTCTACGCTATAAACTTTGGCTGTCAGCGGTTTCTGGTGAAGGAATCGTTGGAGAAGGCACACACCTGCTTCTTCGCAAAATTGAAGAAAAGGGTTCGCTAAAGGCTGCTGCTGAATTTCTTGGGATCAGCTATCGAAAAGCCTGGGGCGACATAAAAAAATCAGAAGAACTGCTGGGCTATGACCTCACGGTAAAACGCAGAGGTGGCATCGGAGGAGGACAATCGGATCTCACCACCAAGGCGAAGAATTTGCTCGAAGCCTACGATGCCTTGCATAAAAAAATGGATACAGCCATCGAAGAGGCGTATGCGGAATTTAAGGAAAAAACTAAGTAAAAAAATCATAGATTCACAGAAATTTCAATCTGTATTTGTCTGTAAATCTGTGGTAAATACTAAACTAACATAACTATGATAACATTCGAAGAGGCTTTCGAAATCGTTCAAAATGCTGCCAAACTAACCCTGAAAACCGAAAGGGTTCATTTTATTGATTCACTGGGCCGAATATTGGCCGAAGACATTTTTTCTGATATCAACATGCCTCCGTTTGATAAGTCGGCCATGGATGGTTTTGCCTGTCGCAAGCAGGATATAGGCAACGAATTGAAAATTATTGAAGTACTTCCGGCCGGGAGTATTCCGAAGAAAAACGTTGGTAAAAATCAGTGTGTTAAAATTATGACGGGTGCGATAATTCCGGAAGGTGCTGATTGCGTTCTCATGGTGGAATACACCGATGAAACCCCGGATGGAAATGTTTGGTACACTAAAAAATCAACCAACACAAACATTTGTTATTACGCAGAAGATATCAAAAAGGGGGAGTTGGTTCTGTCAAAAGATATTGAAATCAAACCACAGCACATTGCCGTGATGGCCTCTGTGGGTGCGGTGCAGCCGTTGGTATCTATGAAACCCAGGATTGGCATCATCTCAACGGGCAATGAGTTGGTGGAGCCGGATCTTATTCCGTCATCATCACAAATTAGAAACAGCAATGGAGCCCAATTGGCAGCGCAGGTTGTAAGGGCAGGAGCCATTCCAAATTACTATGGAATAGCAGTGGATACCAGGGAAGCTACTTTCAGTGTGATTACACAAGCACTCAACGAAAACGACGTGGTATTGTTAACCGGTGGTGTTTCGATGGGTGACTTTGATTTTGTGCCTGAAATCATGATTGAAACCGGTGTGGATATAAAATTCAGGTCAATCGCGGTTCAGCCTGGTAAACCAACCATTTTCGGAACATTTCAGAACACCACCTATATTTTTGGATTGCCGGGAAACCCCGTGTCGTCATATACTCAGTTTGAACTGTTGGTTCGTCCGTTTATTTCAAGATTGATGAACAACAGTCATCTTCCAAAAACCATTAAAATCCCCATGGGAGGGGAATACAGACGTAGAAAATCGGAAAGAAAATCGTTTATACCTGTTACAATTTCCTCGGACGGGAAGGTTTATCCGGTAGAATATCATGGCTCAGCGCATATTCATTCCTATGTATTTGCCGATGGAATTGTCTCCATCGAAATAGGGAAAGAAAAATTAGAAATAGGAGAATTGGTGGATGTACGACAAATTTAACAGAAGGATCAATTACCTGCGGATTTCAGTCACCGACAGGTGTAACCTGCGTTGTACTTATTGTATGCCGGAATGTGGGATAAAACTGCTCGATCATAATCAAATTATTTCATACGAGGAAATAGTGGAAGTAGTGAAAGCAAGTGTGGCCATGGGTGTTGATAAGGTCCGGATCACAGGCGGGGAGCCTCTGGTGCGAAAGGGAATTGTTGATCTGGTTCGTATGATTGCCCAAATTCCGGGGGTTAAAGATTTTGGCATGACCACCAATGGGATTCTTTTAAAAAAATATGCCCGTGATCTTAAAGAAGCTGGTCTGAACAGGGTGAATGTAAGCCTGGATACGCTCAATCCTGAAAAATTTCGGCAAATTACCAGGTTAGGTGATATAGGACCTGTCCTGGAAGGAATAGCTGAAGCACGAAAAGTGGGCTTGCATCCAATTAAAATTAATTGTGTCATACAAAAATCATCGCAGGAATTTGATGCTGTAGAAGTGAGTTCGTACTGTAAAAAGAATGATTTGCAAATCAGATATATCCACCAAATGGATTTAAATCTGGGCTATTTTTCCCCGGTAGAAGGGGGCGATGGTGGTGATTGTAAAATCTGTAATAGATTGCGCCTAACTGCCAATGGAATGATTAAACCTTGCTTGTTTAGCAACAATGAATACAGCATTAGGGAGCTTGGGATTGAAGAAGCTTTTAGTATGGCTCTCAAGCATAAACCTAAATGCGGTTCGGTAAATACCGTTGGGGAATTTTATAATATTGGGGGTTAACAAGCAATCTTATTTTTGTCATTTTGAATTATAAAAATATAAGTCGGTTTGAAACAATAGGACGGTGCTCCGTACCTTAAAATATGGGTTCTTGTTTTCTATATATATTGGCGGTACTCCGTACCTTTTGATTTGTCTTGAAAGTAAATGTGTCGGTTAGTTGACTGGATACTGATTCAGAAATAGAATGTTGTTATTAATTTTGGAAGGTCTGAAATTAATTTTGCTCCCTCTTAATAGGAAAGCGAATAATTTTTCTACAATAAATCAGAGGTGCAGCGCACCGAAAATATCTATAGCCAGATTTATACAGCAAGATTCAAGGTGCGGCACACCGTAATATTAATTCTAAAAGAATCCAATGAATATTCGTAACTTCGCAAAACAAAAAGATAAATCCCATGGTTGACACCTATGTTAAAGCCTACTTTCATCTTGTGTTCGCAGTAAAAAATCGCGATGCATTGATCGGGAAATCCTGGAAAGATGAATTGGAAATGTTCATAACAGGTGTTGTACAAAACTTAGGTCATAAGCTTATCGCAGTAGGTTCAATGCCAGATCATATTCATATATTTATTGGCTATCAATTGAATCAAACCATTCCGGATTGGTTGAAGAAATAAAAACATCCAGCAACCATTGGATTAAGGACAAAAGGTTCACTAATTTCAAGTTCAGTTGGCAAAAGGGCTACGGGGCTTTTACACATTCGCATTCTCAAATAGATGTTGTTGCCAAATACGTTGTAAATCAAGAAAAACACCATCATAAAACAACATTCAGGGAAGAATATATTAATATGCTTGAAGAATTTCAGGTTGCATATAAAAACGAATATCTATTTGATTTTTTTGATGATGTTAACACTTGGGATTCATAGAACGGTGCTCTGCACCTTTCCAGGCGGAAGATTGGTTTTCTATAAATAGGACGGTACTCCGTACCTTTTGAATTGTCTTAAATACAGATGTATTTGTATATAAGCCAGTTTGTAAAATTTAATTGTTATAGCTTTAATCAATTCGATACGCAGAGTACAAAGATATATAGTAGTTTTGTAGTTGGATCTAAGGTGCAGCGCACCGAAAATATTTATAGCCTGTTTAATATGTTTATCTTTAAGGTGCAGCGCACCGCAATATTATTGTTTGAAATGATATACATGAATTTTGATGAGATGAGCAACCGGTTATCATAAGCCGTTGCGCAGTAAACTATTTAAATTGAGAATTTAATGAATAAATTAAGTCATACCAACTCCGAAGGCAAAGCCAACATGGTAGATGTGGGCCACAAACCCAGTCAACTGCGTACCGCGAAAGCAGAGGGCTTTATTAGGCTGAATGCTGAAACCATCCACCTTATCCGGGAAAATCAAATGAAAAAGGGAGATGTACTGACCATCGCCGAAATCGCCGGAATACAAGGGGCCAAGCGAACCAGTGAACTCATCCCTTTGTGTCACCCCATACAACTCACCAAAGTAGATGTGAAAGCAACATTGGAGGACAATGGAGTCCGGATCAACTGCCTGGCGAGATGCATCGGACAAACCGGTGTGGAAATGGAAGCGCTGAATGGCGTAAGTGTTGGATTGCTCACCATCTACGATATGTGTAAAGCCGTTGATAAAGAAATGGTTATCAGTGAGATTAAACTCATCGAAAAGACTAAGGAAGACATCAGTTTTTAACAAAACTCCGGCAAATAAGTGGTAAATTTGCGCCCTGCGTTTTTTCTACAAATCAATGGAATATGACGATAAAAACCATCAAAGTACTCAGTACCAATATTTCCGTTAAAAAGGGAACAGTTAAAAAACCCATCGATCACATCGAACTCAACCACCATGGGGTGATGGGTGATGCCCATGCAGGCAGCTGGCACCGACAGGTGAGCATGCTGGGGGTGGAGAGTTTTAATAAATTTTCAAAGGAAGCCGGTCGCAAAATTGAATACGGTGAGTTTGCCGAGAACATCACCACCGAAGGAATGGAGCTATTTAAAACCATTCCGCTTGACAGGTTTTTGAACCAGGATATTGAACTGGAAGTCACACAAATAGGAAAACACTGTCATGGTGATTCCTGCGCCATCTTTCGTGAAGTGGGTAACTGTGTGATGCCGAAAGAAGGTATTTTTGTCCGAGTTCTTCGAGGGGGGAATCTTAAAGCAGGTGATGTGCTGGAGTATCATCCAAAGATTTACAAAACATTGATTATCACCCTTAGCGATCGTGCAAGCAGCGGTGAATATGAAGACAGGAGCGGCCCCAGGGTGAAAGAACTCCTGGAAACTTTCTTCGAAATGAACCGTTTCCACTATACTATTTCCAATGTAATTATTCCCGACGATGCAGCACAACTGAATCAACTTGTGTTGGAGGCCAGAAAGAACTATGACTTTATTTTTACCACCGGAGGAACCGGAATTGGATCGCGTGATATTACTGTGGATGTGATAAAACCACTGTTAGACAAAGAGATTCCCGGTATCATGGACATGATCCGTATGAAATATGGCATGGAAAAACCCAATGCCCTCATCAGCCGCAGCATTGCCGGACTGATCGGCAACACCATGGTTTTTACCCTTCCGGGAAGTGTAAAGGCGGTGAATGAGTATATGGCCGAAATCACCAAAGTGCTCAGGCATCTGTTGCTTATGTTGTACGGAATTGATGCACATTAGATCTGGAAAGCTCGCTAATTGTCAGATATAAAAAGCCCGGACGAAATACGTCGACCGGGCTTTTTTTATATAAGTATTTTAAACTGTCGGATAAATGGACTTCCCTGCTATAGACTGGGTAAGTACCAAAGATCCCTCGCCAAAAGCTCGGGATCAGTTCGGTTTTGTAATTCCAGTTCATCCCGAATTCTCGGGATTTCTGGAATCACAACCTCACTAACTTAATCCTCCATAAAAGGATATTTGTAGCTTACCGGTGGGACAAAACATTCCTTGATGGTTCGAGGACTTACCCACCTCAATAAATTCAGTTTTGAACCCGCTTTGTCGTTGGTCCCGGAACCACGTGCACCACCAAAAGGCTGCATGTTCACAACGGCTCCGGTGGGCTTATCGTTGATATAGAAATTTCCTGCGGCATGTTTCAGCTTCTCCATCACATGTTCAATAACAAACCGGTCCTTGGAGAAAACCGATCCCGTAAGGGCATAAATGGAGGTGTTGTCGACCAATTCGATCGTTTCCTCAAATTTGGTGTGGTCGTAAACGTAAATGGTGAGGATGGGTCCGAAAAGTTCCTCCTCCATGGTAACATAATGCGGATCTTTAGTCAGGATGATGGTAGGTTCGATAAAATAACCCACCGATTTGTTATAATTTCCACCAAACAGGATTTCAACTTCCTTGTCTTTTTTCGCTGCATCAATAAAACCAGCCAGTTTGTCAAATGAAGCTTCATCGATTACAGCATTTACGAAATTGGAGAAATTTTCCACCGGGCCCATTTTCATGGTATCCATGTCGCATTTTATCTCTTCCAAAACTTTATCCCACAAGTTGTCAGGGATATAGGCTCTTGAAGCAGCCGAGCACTTTTGTCCTTGGTATTCAAAGGCTCCGCGTGTGAGGGCAGTAGCCACCTGACTGGCATTGGCCGATTCGTGCATCAGTACAAAATTCTTTCCTCCGGTTTCGCCAACAATGCGCGGGTATGAGCGGTATTTATGAATGTTGTTGCCAATTTCTTTCCAGATATTTTGAAAAACTGAAGTCGATCCGGTAAAGTGGATGCCTGCAAAATCACGGTGTGAGAAAATCACTTTACCGGCAGTAGGTCCGGAGACAAACACCAGGTTGATCACCCCATCCGGTAAACCGGCTTCCATAAAAATTTCCATGATGATGGCTGCCGAGTAAATCTGTGCATTGGAAGGTTTCCACACGATAGTGTTGCCCATCAATGCAGGGGCAGAAGGCAGATTGCCGGCGATGGCCGTGAAGTTAAAAGGGGTGAGGGCAAATACAAACCCTTCGAGTCCGCGCTGCTCGGTCCTATTCCAGATTAAAGCATCCGAAGCCGGTTGTTCGTTATAAATTTCGGCCATGTATTGGACGTTGAAACGTAGAAAATCAGCGAGCTCACAGGCGGCATCAATCTCAGCCTGATGAACGGATTTAGACTGTCCAAGCATGGTTGCCGCATTGATCCTGGCACGGTAAGGACCAGAAATCATACCGGCTGCTTTCAGGAATATGGAGGCGCGTTGTTTCCACGACATCGAAGCCCAATGTTCGCGTGCAGCCAGAGCGGCATCGATGGCTTGCTGAACATGTGTTTCGGTTCCCCGACTGTAATAGCCCAGCAATTTTTGATGGTCGTGGGGAGGCGAAATTTTTATTTTGTTGTCGGTACGCACCTCTTGTCCGTTGATAATCATTGGAATATCAACCTCATACGATTTGGCACATTCGAGGGCTTCGAGGATACTGACCCTTTCGGAAGAACCGGTTTTGTAGGATAATACGGGCTCGTTTACGGCCGGTGGAACGAAATATAAACTATTCTGCATGTTATTTAATCTTATAGGTTCAAAAATATTTCGTTATGCAACGCTGAACATAACGGAGTGCAAAAGTAGGACTATTCGTCAGAAAGTCAGTGAAAAGAAATGTTTTTTTGTGGAAATCAACCTGAAAATTTTGCAGGCAAATGATGGAAGCAAATATAAAGTAAACTATTCCTGATTGATCAGCTCCCTGGGCGAATCGTCCCCGTATCCGGGTTGAAGGGTGGCATGACTGATTCCATATTTAGCCAGGACTTTTTCCATCTCTTTTAACTTCTTCTGGAACGAAGAAATGGGTATATCCTCTGAAAATATTACCCTGGCTTCAAAAAAAATGCTGTCGTCATTCAACTGCCACACATGGACGTGATAAACGCAATCAACCCCTTCAATTGTTTTAAGGTCGTTAGCTATATCTTTTATAATCAGTTCTTTTGGTGAAAACATCAGCAAGATTTTTACCGAGCTGATCATCAAGCCCCAACTGGATTTGATGAGGTAGAGGGCAATCAGAATGGTGACTACGCTATCCACCCAATACAATCCCCAATATTTCATAATAATTCCACCCACCAGCACAGCGATGGATGTCAGCATATCGGTAAAAAGATGGAGATAGGCCGAACGCATGTTCAGGTTATTCCCGGCTTCCGGCTTTATCAACAATACACTTAGCCCGTTCATCACAATGCTGAAGGCTGCCAGCCAGATTACAATGTTGGAACGTACTTCTACTGGTTCTATCAAGCGTTCTATAGCCTCTTTGCCTAAAAAGGCAGCAATGGCCAGCAAGGTGGCTGCATTGATGAATGCCGCCAGAATTTCTGCCCGTTTATACCCAAATGTCTTGGTGAGTGTATGTTCTTTTTTCGATAACCGATTGGCAATGTAGCTGATAACAAGGGCAATAACATCGCTGAAATTGTGCAGCGCATCCGAAATAAGTGCCATACTGCCCGAAAAAATCCCTCCAATGACCTGTGCCACAGTGATAAGCACGTTAAGCCCGATGGAAATTAACAGGCGCATTTGTGATGATGGCTTAGTAACTTCCTTTCGGTGAGGTTGTTGATCGGGCATTTGCAGTCGATTGATCTGATTATTTTAATAAAGTGTTTTCAAATGGTGAATAACCAGCTAATTTCGGGTTACTCCTTTTTTTGCGATTCATAAAACGCTTCTTCGGACGGGAAATTTAATTTCTGCCGGGCTACTTCCTGCGAAAAGGTATAATAAGTTACTTCGCCGGTGGCGCATAAAACGCCTTCCGAATTGGTGAGGCTTACGTCCACATCGGCCAGATTTCGGCGCATGCCCTTCAGTTTTGCTCTGAGGGTAATTTCACCCTGGTTGACATACACTGTTTTCAGGTATCTTATATTTAATCCGGATGTTACGCCAGCGGTTTTGAGCGTTACCTGAACCAGCCACGAACCGATTTCATCCATCAGGGTAGCCTGGATACCGCCGTGCAACATTTGATGAAAACCTTGCAGAAACCGACGGGGCTGCCAGACAGAAACCACTTCATCGCCTTCTTTGGTAAAGGTCATCTGGAGGCCATGATCATTTTTGGGTGAGCATCCAAAACAATGATACCCCGGCATTTCTGCATATGGATTGACTATTTTTGTCATTATTTAAGTACGCCGTTTTTGTATTTTTCTTTGCTCATTACTTTACCTGAATCATCGAACAAAAGCCATTCGCCATGTTTGTTGCCTGATTTATAGGTGCCGCTTTTTTTTATAATTCCATTCTCAAAAAATTCTACGTATTCACCTTCGGCT
>PCUL01000177.1:7430-10680 GCA_002771745.1 Bacteroidetes bacterium CG18_big_fil_WC_8_21_14_2_50_41_14 | reverse complement strand
TTGGATAGTATGTTTTTTGTAAACCATCAAACTCGCCATTGCTATAAGTATATTCGGCCACCAGCTTTCCGTTTTCATCATACCATTTGGCAACTCCGTCTTTTTGTCCAAGGCGGTAATTACTTTCCTCCTGAAGTTGCCCTCTTTCATAATACACCTCTTTTTTGCCATCTAATTGTCCCATGGAATAGTGTTCAATCAATGCAGGTTTGCCACCCAGACGGAACTCGGTGTACTTGCCATCCAACGAGTCGTTGGTGTAGCTGGCTTGAAGTTCGATATAACCTCGCTGGTTCATTTTGAGATGCAGTCCGTTTTTTAGGCCGTTTTTAAATTCTTCGATGATATAAATCTGACCAGTTGGAAAGTAGGAAATCCAGTTGCCTGTTTTTTTATAATCCTGATAATGCCCGGTAATGTTGGTGCCACCGATTTCGACATCCAAAAAACCATCTTTGATGGTATCGGAAATGGCTGGGGGCGTGCTTTGAGCGTAAGCTGAAATGATTAAAAAAAAGGAAAACGATAGAGATAGAAACTTTTTCATGATTTTTTTTCTGTTAACAATCCACTGACCTATTAGCAAGGCAGAAAAGTCGGGAATTGTATTTATTTAATGTGATGACAAAGGTAGGGCATTCAATTAAATAAATGCAAGGATTATTTAAAACGGCAGGGAAATCCGTCATCGGGAAGAGGGTGATTCCGGTTTGACCAATACGGTTATAGGTTAATGAGGAAATGACAGGGATTTTCCTATTCGCCTGGGGTCCATATATATCCGTTCGCGCGGTATTCTGACCAACAAGTGTGACAACGGAAAGCAGCAGTGTCAATGCCTGTATACAACCAATATTTATCATGATGTTACTCTTTATTGAAATTGATTGAGATAAGCAACCTGACAAAATCGACCGGGATGCCCTCCAAATCCCCGGCAAAATCCATCACTATAATCCCGCATGGATTCCTGTTGGTAGCTTTATCAGACAGGTAGTTAACCGTAGAAGTGTTCATGCTGGCGGCAATAAATCCCCGGTCGGAGCAGATATCATATGCACTGGTAAAATTGATGAAGATATTCTCCGGCTGATTGGATTTGGGCACGCTTCGGCATTGGTCGATCAACTGGTTCACATACCCGGATTTATCATCCGGAACAAAACAGTCCCATTTGGACATATCCTGCACATGGCAATTCAGGTTACCGACTAATTTACTGTAACCGGATGTGTTAGAAGGCCATGAAAAGGTGAACCCCTCAAATCCATAGGTATGTTGCGTTGACATAAACAGAAGTTTGTTCCTGCATTCTGAAAGGAGAGGCAGTTTGGTATCTTTGGTCGGATCGTAATCAACGATGCGTTCGGACGAAAAGCCGCCATCAGCCACTTCAGCTGTGACCATTCCCCAGAAATCAATCAGATCGAGCGACGAGTGAACCTGATGGATCAGGAGGATCACCATTTCTGACGGATTATCATTCAAAAATGCATCAATGGATGTAAGAACCGATAGGAAACTCTGGTTAAGATAAACATCCTCATTCATGAACATTTGGTTGACTTCATTGTTATACAGACCGAGTCCGGATGGGCAGTCGTGTGTATCATATCCCAGCCTGAGATCAAGAAACCGTATTCCCATCTCCAGTTGATCGGATATTTTATAACGCTGAGTCATATACTCATCATCTATATCGTTCACATGATACCAATCCGCACCTGCCAGATGGGTCCCCGGAATCGTCAGTTCCCCAAGGCTGACATCCCCGTACAATGAATCCAGTTGTCCCATCCAGTTCTTCTGGAGTACCGAACCCAGTTCAAGTTTATTGTCGGTTGTTGCCGGGGAATCCTTTTTACATCCGAATAAAAAGGGAATCATTATCAGGCACAGAAGGTAACTTCCTGTCATGATGTATCTTATTACTTTCATTGGTTCTGAGTTTTTATTGTTAATCTTTGATGCAACGAATAGATGCGGCATAGCTGCCGCGGGCTGTGTCGGCGATCCGGAAAATCCTGGCACTGGTATCACAGAGGGCTCTGAAAACAACACTGTCGTTCCCGGGATTGGAAGTATAAAACAGAACAGTATTTAATAATCCAATCGACTCCCCATTCCCCCAGTACCCGCGTCCCAGGGCTGAAAACCCACTTTCATCGGTGGCACCGGTATTCGGCGGGGACCAATGGAGGAGCAAGGGTTCTTTCATCTTCCCTCCCGCAACATCCGGACCTCCGAGGTATGAAACCAACGTATTCCAATCGGCATCTGTAGGTACATGAAATCCTGACGGGCAAACAGTTCCATATAACGTATTATAGATCACATGCCAATTGTACAGGCGGCCGCCAAACCCATCAACACAAACATCGGAGGAGAACTGTCGCCATGCTCCTGTTGTCAGGCTCCTCCATTGGTTACAATCCTCTACCTCAGGGATCGGCAACAAATTTTCGTTGTATTTAAGTACATTCAGACTCTTTTTCATCCAGGTCTGAGAACCGATCTGCACCGTCCCGGTTCCCAGGTCGTTCATCCCGATCACCGTATTAACCAGATCAGGTGACGCCGTTCTGGGAGATCCATCCCCACCTCCGGCGAAATTCAACATCAGTACCCCACTGGTGTGATAGTCGGGATGGGCCTTCAGGTAATCGTCAATCGGTGGATTGACCTCCTTCGTAAGCGTAATGATATAATGATCAAGGAGCTGCTCGAAACTGGTGAAATTGATGAACAACCGTTGGTTATGGATAGGGTTGTTTGCAAGCTGGATACCCTCTTCTATTTCGTCAATTTTGGTGGTGTAGTGCACTGTGGCGCAACTGTAATGGTCCTGCACCCATAGCGGAAAACCACACCAGTTCACAAAATCTCCTTTTGTATTTTTATCCCAGTCGACATACAGCCCTGAAGGGATACCCGAATCGGTATTGTGATACCTGCCCATGATGACAATCTTCCCGCGAGCCTCGCACAACCGGGGCATCGAATTTTCCAGCCAGAATGTATCTGTGAAGTCGGGTCGTTGGCTGATGTAATTATAAACGGCTTTGGCAAAATCATTGTCCGATTCACCGGAATGCTCCTGCTTGATCATATAGATGATCGTTTCGGTTGGATTTGCCTTGAGAAAATCCAGACCGGCGGTCAACAGGTCGTTGAAGTTTTTATGCAGATAATAGTCTTGGTGGAATGTGGTCAGAACCCCATTGTGTTTATCCAGATGAAGCCTGACATC
>PCUL01000177.1:3033-7353 GCA_002771745.1 Bacteroidetes bacterium CG18_big_fil_WC_8_21_14_2_50_41_14 | reverse complement strand
GTTCTCCATCAATGTATGCCATCCAGTTGGGGTTGGAATACGGTATGGGTTCATCTGTGAGATTCACTCTTGGATCAGGTTTTTCCGGGACGTGTTCAACCTCCCGCTTCTTACAGGAGGTGAGAATCAGGATCCCTCCCAGTAGAAAAACAAAAGAAAGAATTGTTACTTTTTTCATATATTATTGATTAATTGTTTTTTACACATCTTACTGAGTATCCTGTTCCTTTATCGTCGGTCAGAGGCCAGATCGAAATCGACTGGAAAACAAACTGTTGATACACGCCTTCTGTGTGAGTATATTCGGATACAGAGGATGTCCAGAAGTTGGCATAGACTTTCAGGGCGTAATAATGGCCCGGATAACTGTTGGGAATCCTGCACCCTGCTGCCAGGGCTGCAAACCCGCTCCCGTTGAAGGCTCCGTAATTCGGGGAATCCCAATGAGCCGTACCGGATTCTTTCATTGTGCCGCCAGCTACCCAGTATCCGCCGAGGTGATTGATCAGTTTATTCCATTCGGCTGTATCAGGCAGGTGCCAGCCTTCGGGGCAAACCTTTCCCGAAGTGGCAAAATCATACAACCTGCCGTACACAGCAGCATTGGCTTCATCATCGTTGTATGCCCAGCTTCCGGCAGTATCAAGATTCATGTTCTCGGCCATCCAGGTTTGCGTTCCGATCTCGATGGTCTTGTAAATCTTCCCATCCCGGTGATCGAGCAACAGTCCCGGATTGGTGCCGCTGTTCTGGATACAGCGAATGGATAAACCATACGACTCATCCAACTCATCGTTGTTGGAGATATCGCCTTCTTCGTTATTCATCCAAACCGAATAACCGTATCCGGAAGTCGGAGCGGCACTCGAACTCCAGAAACCGGCATAGGTTCCCAGGTCACCTTCAAACGTGCCAGTCCAGCTTCGGGAACCTCCCGGCAACGCAGTAAAACTGCTTGAGTTATTTGCGCCGCTGTTGGGATATGTCCAGTGGGTTGTTCCCTTTTCCTTCATTTTCCCACCGGCAACTGTCCATCCACCCAGGAAATTGATCAATTTATTGTATTCATCGTTTGTAGGAACGTGAAAACCCTTCGGGCAGAGGTTCCTGGAATCGTGGATTGCCTGCCAGTTGTACAAACGACCATATTCCATCACATGCTGAGAATCATTGTTGTAATCGCACCAGGCCCCCTGTGTGGTATTTTCCCATTCCGGGTTGCTGGTGATGTAAGGAATTGAGTCTCCATTGCTGTAATGCACAGCCTTCATGTTTTCGCGAAGCCATCCCTGATTCCCGATGGAAATGAGGTTATAGGCATTATTATCGAAATCGTAAACAGTCCCAATGGCGTCAGTTCCCAGAAGAGGAGGCTCCGGTTCTGTAGTCTTTTTGCAACCGATGGAAAGGAAAATAATGAAGCTCATGCAAAGTGAAAAAGTCCATGCATTAAAATTATTTGTTTGAAGAACTTTCATATCATTATATTTTAGAGATTTAATGACTAAGACAATCTTTCTGCGCTGTCATCATTTTTTTTATCTTTTCCTCAAATTCCCTTTTAACCGAACTTTTTAACATCACCTCAGCTTTCCCATAATCATATTCCAACTCTTCCCTGTACATCGCCAGGATTAATGTCTTGATCGATTTCCATTTAGTGATTGCATGTTTAATCATCCTGGTGCACTCTTCTTTTCCCATACTACCATCAATAATCATTAGGTGAATAGGAATATCAGCTATAGCGTTGGCCCAATTACCATCTGATGAATCCTGCACAACATGGAAACCATCAATCTGCTCCAGTACTGTTTTCAGGCTTTCGCGGTAGGTTGTATGCTGATCAATGAGGACAATATTTATCATTGAATCCATTTAATTGTTAAGACTGTAAAACTAATGATCTCAACATGGATATTTATCCGGGGATGTATTGGATTCGGGAAGGGATAAGCTGTATCTTACATCGGGGGAAACCCTGAGGACGAGTAAATAGCTACTATATGTTATAATATTGATTCTTGATAGCCCACATGATCAAACCGGCGATATTTTTCACACCAGCCTTCAGAAAAATATTGGAACGGTGGGTTTCAACGGTTTTAACGGAAATGTACAGTCGTTCAGAGATTTCCTGGGAAGTCAGCCCCTGACAGACCAGGGCGATGACTCCTATCTCTCTGCTGGTAAGCTGGTCGCATCCTACAGTATGATTCGTGTAGCGAAAAGCCATCTTTTGCAGAATATCCTGGCTGAAGTAATTACCACCCTGATGGACCGCCCGGATAGCCTGTTCCAGTTCAAATTTATTGGCTTTTTTCAGGACGAATCCTTTTGCCCCGGCATGGATCATCTGGGTATAATGACCAGTATCGGAAAACATGCTGAGTGCTATGACCTTGAGGTCCGGTTTTAAGGAAAGCACCTTTTCAGTAATCTCTATCCCGTTAATCCCGGGCATTTCAATATCCATCAACGCTATATCTATCGGGACCTGATCAAGCATTTCCAGAAAACGAAAACCATCTGAGGTATCATACACCACTTGAAAACCTTGCACCTGATTTAATACCAGCGTTAAACCTTCGCGAAACAGATCGTGGTCATCAATAACTGCAATTTGAATATCCATCATGTTAAAATTAAATGGGTAAAGCCATCCTGGTTTTTGTTCCTTTATTCTGAGCACTTTCAATAACAACATTGCCTCCAAATGATTCAATCCTTTGTCTGATATTGTATAAACCCATGCCCCCTGGATTCTTCATGTTGGTATTGAATCCTTTTCCATTGTCGGAATAGGTTACATACAACATATTGTCGCCGGAGGTAATGTTGAGTGAGATGTGGGTGGCACCGGCATGTTTCATCGTATTGTTAAACAACTCGGTGATGCACCGGTAAATGGTCAATTCCTTTTTCAGATCAAACCGTCCGGTAAACCCGGAGGTTAAGCTTACTTTTAACCGGTCGTTTTTAGCCAAAGGTGCAATAAAGCTGTTCAATGCAGGGACCAAGCCAAATTGCTCAAGGACGTGTGGACTGATATTTTGCGAAATGCGCGAGACTTCATCGATGGCGTTAGAGATCACCTTCTGGAGTTTTTTTTGAATAGTTGGTTTATCGATAGGTCCGGCATCCAGAAATGCCTGAAAGTAATGGTTGATAGCCGATAATACGGGACCCAGTCCATCGTGAAGATCACGTGCAATGCGTTTCTGTTCCTGTACCTCGGTTTCAGCCACGGCTTCCATCAGCTTTTGGCGGATGACTCCTTTCCTCTTTAACCTGAAGTAAAAAAGGCTCACGATGGATGCAACAAACAGACTGATTGTGATAAAGACCAAGAGGATAAGCTGCCTACGGCGAAACTCATTTTTTTCTTTTTCCTTTCTTATTTTTTGCTCTTTAATAAGTAAATCATATTTCGCAGATTGTTCGTTGATCTGCATGTTTATTCTGTCCTTAAAAAAATCGGATTGAAGTTGATTGCTGATTTTCAGAAGTTCAAAGGCCTCCTTGTAATTCCCCATCTGATGGCAAATCCTGGCAAACTGGCTGTACAACCTCAGGTAAAGATTCCTGTTTTGTTCAATTTCACTCATATCCATTGCATCCCCAATGGCTTTCAAAGCTGATCCGAATTTTTTTTCGCCGATATAAATATTGCTCTGGTTAATCAATGCACTCATCGCGTGGAATGGCATTCCGGCTTCCTTAAAGTTCTCCACTGATTTTAAAGACAATTCCAATGCTTTCTCATATTCTTTCTTCCTGAGAAACTGAAAACTAAGCTCATTTTGCGCTAAGGCCAGATTGGGCTTGCTGTTTATTTTTTCGGATAATGCAATACATAAATCTGAATACTTTAAAACAGAGTCCGGATAACTGATCCTCGGATTGCCCCATTCATTGTATAGTGCAGCAAGGCGGTTGTAGGCATATGCCCTGTTTTCATACGACAGGGTTGATTTGTCGGTTAGCAATTCATACAACATGGAAGTTCCCTTGGCATATTCCTGCTTTTGCCGATACGCTTCACATAAGTTGATCTTGCAAAGATGCGATTTCTCCGAATTCTCAGGAAGCAAATTAATATCATCCAACAGCAACGGGATTGCTTTGTCGGGCATAGATCTTTCTAAGTACTTTGAAGCCAAATAGAGGAGAGAATCAATTATTGATAAAGAATCCGGTACCGAATACATCTGGTTCTCTATGGTGATATATTTCTTTTTATCAGAACGGGTAACACAAAATCTTAAGTATCTGATCCTGGCCTTTTGGATGGGAGAATTATCCTTCATTGATGAAACA
>PCUL01000177.1:1812-3021 GCA_002771745.1 Bacteroidetes bacterium CG18_big_fil_WC_8_21_14_2_50_41_14 | reverse complement strand
TGCAAGTACATGATAATAAATGGAATCAAACTCATCAGAAGAGATGACGCTTTGACTGTCTAATTTTTCAGTCAGGAAAAGACAAAGCAGTATTACGACATTTCTTATGAGGCGCATTGCAATGGGTTTGTTGTTAAGGTTGTGTTCATTCGCAATTATTTTTTGCAATAACGGCAGTTAGTATAGAAACCTGAGGCGACAAACGGGCGAAGGGTAAAATTAGAAATTATTTGAATACAACCAACATGCTAACAAAGGAGTTTATTCCGTTGATGAAGCAATTCCTTTGATTCTTGACTTGATCCTAAATTTGTTAGTTTGAAGCAAATTGTAAGATCACCCTAAAACAGAACAGGCCGATAGAGGGCTCTACCGACCTGATTCAACCAAAACCAAATTTTCAATTACAATGATGTCGTTTGTTTCAAACACCGCCATCATGATTCCAATAGCCATGCCATAACACGCATGTATTTGATATGGCTATATTTAATAGTAACATGATTACAGGAATTTATGATCCGGAATCCGTTTTAGAAGATAAATCCTACTATTTCGTAGCTCGTTTACGGAAACGGAATGATCGGGTGTGATTAATTGAACACTTCTCCATAAAGATCGAAGAAATCAGCCTTTTTGATGGTGACCTGGTAAAATTCACCAATTTTCATATCCTGGATGTTTGCGTCGATCATCACTTCATTGTCTACTTCAGGAGAATCGAAAGCAGTACGTCCAACATAGTAGTCGTTTTCTTTTCTGTCGATGATAACACGAAACGTATGACCAACCTTTTCCTGATTGAGGGCCAGGCTGATGTTTTGTTGTAATTCCATCAACCGGGCTTTTCTGTCTTCTTTTACTTCTTCCGGAACATTATCATCCAAAAAGTTGGCTGAAGTGCCTTCTTCAGGTGAGTAGGTAAAAACGCCCAACCGATCGAATCGGTATTTCTCAACAAAGTCCATCAATTCCTGAAACTCTTCTTCGGTTTCGCCAGGAAAACCGACGATCAGGGTAGTCCGCATGGCAATTCCCGGCACCTCATTCTTTATTTTGTTCAGCAAATCCACCGTTTTTTGTCCTCCCAATCCTCGTTTCATGGAGCGCAAAATACGGCTGTTGATGTGTTGCAAGGGCATGTCGAGATAGGAGCAGACCTTGGGATTTTCACGCATGGTTTTTAAAAGTCCTACCGGGAAATTGGCC
>PCUL01000177.1:1003-1779 GCA_002771745.1 Bacteroidetes bacterium CG18_big_fil_WC_8_21_14_2_50_41_14 | reverse complement strand
CATGCGAATCCATTCAATGCCTTCCACTTTGGAAATTTCTTCCAAGAGTTCGGGAAGTACCCGTTTGCCATAAATATCGAGCCCATACCAGGTGAGATCCTGTGCTATGAGCAACAATTCCTTTACGCCCTGAGCAGCGAGAAATTCAACTTCCTTTACAAGATCATCCATCTTGATGGATTGAAGTTTCCCGCGAATGAGCGGGATAGCACAGAAAGCGCAATTGCGGTTGCAGCCTTCCGAAATTTTTAAATAAGCAAAATGTTTTGGCGTTGTCAGTAGCCGTTGTCCGTAAAGCTCGTGCCGATAATCAACATCCAGTGTTTTCAGGATAGCACCCAGATCGGAAGTGCCAAAAAAACCATCTACTTCCGGCAATTCTTCGGTTAGGTCTTTCTTGTATCGTTGTGAAAGACATCCGGTTACGAAAACTTTTTTGGTCTTCCCGGCTGCCTTCATTTCCAGTGCATTCAATATCGTGTCAACGGATTCTTCCTTGGCATCGTTGATAAAACCACAGGTGTTGATGATAATAATATCAGTGGGATTAAGTCCGTCATGTTCAATGTGATAACGACCTTCGAGTTGTTTCATCATCACTTCCGAGTCGACCAGATTTTTTGAACATCCCAGGGTGATGACGTTTATATGTTGTTTTTTAATCATGAGTTTAGTGTTAAGAGTAGATAATAGTTAATATAGTTTGGCGCTCCACTAGTGCCAGTGGGGAATATGTGGAAGAAGTCATTTTGTAAATAAATAAATATTAACAAACC
>PCUL01000177.1:0-941 GCA_002771745.1 Bacteroidetes bacterium CG18_big_fil_WC_8_21_14_2_50_41_14 | reverse complement strand
ACGCCCCCTTTGGCGGTTCCATCCAACTTAGTAAGTGCCAGCGCATTAACTTCGGTAGCAGCTATAAAATGTCTGGCTTGTTCTATGGCGTTTTGCCCGGTGGAAGCATCCAGTACCAACAAAATTTCGTGTGGGGCATCCGGAATAAGTTTTTGCATCACGCGTTTAATCTTGGTGAGCTCATTCATCAGATTAACCTTGTTGTGCAGGCGTCCGGCTGTATCGATGATCACCACATCTTTCTGCTGGGCAATGGCCGACTTGAGGGTGTCGTAAGCCACCGAAGCGGGATCGGCATCCATTCCCTGGCTGACGATGGGCACGCCAACACGCTCTGCCCAAATGGTGAGCTGATCGACGGCAGCGGCACGGAAGGTGTCGCTGGCCCCCAGAATTACAGATTTTCCGGCCCTTTTAAAGTTGTAGGCCAGTTTGCCGATGGTGGTGGTTTTTCCAACTCCATTCACACCTACCACCATAATGACATAGGGTTTTTTATTGGCCGGAAGTTCGAAATCTTCTCCGTCACTAGTATTGTTTTCCAATAGAAGTGCCTCAATTTCTTCACGCAACAAGGCATTTAGTTCAGCGGTTCCCAGATATTTATCACGTTCCACCCGTTCTTCGATCCTCTTAATGATTTTCAATGTGGTTTGCACTCCCACATCCGACATCACCAGCGCCTCCTCCAGATTATCGAGCACATCTTCGTCTACTTTCGACTTGCCGGCTATGACCTTGGACAACTTACTGAAAACGTTTTGTTTGGTTTTCTCGAGGCCTTTTTCCAGGTCTTCTTTTTGCTGTTTTTTTGAAAAAATTGAAAATAAGCCCATGTTGAAATATGATTGACAGGTGTTGAAAAAGCCGCGGCAAAAGTAATGATAAAAGCACAAACTAAAAAAGCTCTTTCCCTGGTTGAGGGAAAAAGCTTCCTGATA
>PCUL01000228.1 GCA_002771745.1 Bacteroidetes bacterium CG18_big_fil_WC_8_21_14_2_50_41_14 | reverse complement strand
GTGGTTGGTGGTAAACCTGAGTTTGTGTTTTCTGTCAGGTAGGTTGTTGTATTCAGTATTGTTTGTCGAAAACAGTGAACTCATAGTGGAAGTCCCATTAAAAACCTTCTTAATCTGGTTATAAAAATCCCACGAAAAGTTAAGATCGAAGCCTGCGCTAAAATGGTCATTTCGGTTTCCTTCGGCCAACATAATCAAGTCTTTGGTTGTAAAACTGACCAATGCCTCATTGGCTTGTTGCCAGAAATCGTAGGGAACCATGTCAGCGGCATCACACCGAAAGCCATCGATATCGGCTGTATCAATCCAAAATTTCATGGATTCAATCATTTTCAGGCGCATTTCCTGGTTGTCATAATTAAGGTCGGCCACATCCTGCCAGTTGGTTCCGGGGGGTATCACGATGTTCCCATTCGCATCCCGGGTATACCAATCCGGATTACTTATCCAGGAATGGTCCCAGGCGGTGTGGTTGGCCACCCAATCGAGTATCACGGCCATTCCTTTGCTATGCGCCTCACCCACCAGAGTTTGTAAATCGCTTAATGTTCCAAACTCAGGGTTGACTTCTGTGTAATTTTTTACCGAATAAGGCGAATTAACCGAATGGAGTTCACCGATTGGATAAACAGGCATCAGCCAGATTACATTCACACCTAAGGCTTTTATCTTGTCCAAACCCATGGTAACGCCATGAATGTCACCAGAATTGCTATAAGCCCTCAGGTTGATTTCATACATCACAATGTCCTTGGTTTGCGGGATTGAAAATTCTACCGGAGGAATAGGGTCAGGCTCAACTTTTTGTGGATTGTCTTTTTTTGTACATGAAACAAGGATTGAAAAAAAGAGGATGACAATAAAACAAGTAACTGTTTTCATGGGTTTTAATAAAAAATGTTTGGTAAAAATACCATTAAAAACCGATAAAACTTCAATAAAGTTTTCTCCGCTTCGATCAAATAAATGCGAGGCTTTCTGGTGCTTTTTCCTAATTTTGCAACTTCATATAAAATAAACCTCAGGGTATGAAACAGCTTATTGAATGTGTTCCAAATTTCAGTGAAGGACGTGATATGGCGGTGATAAAACAGATTACCGATGTGATTGAAAAATCAGAAGGTGTTACCTTGCTGGATGTGGATCCGGGTGCAGCCACCAACCGGACAGTGGTTACATTTGTTGGTACTCCGGACGAAGTGATTGAAGCCGCTGTAAGAGCTGTTAAAAAAGCCGCGGAAGTCATTGATATGCGTCACCACAAGGGCGAACATCCCCGTTTTGGTGCCACCGATGTTTGTCCTTTGGTTCCCATCGCCAATATCACCATGGAAGAAACAGTAGTCTATGCCCGCAAACTGGCACAACGCATAGGTGAGGAATTAAACATCCCTGTATATTGTTACGAAAATGCTGCTTTTCAACCTGTTCGCCGGAATCTGGCCAGTTGCCGGTCGGGTGAATACGAAGGTTTGCCTGAGAAACTAAAAAATCCCAATTGGAAACCCGATTTTGGTCCTGTCGAATTTAACAGCCGTGTGGCCGGAACGGGTGCTACCGCCGTGAGTGCGCGCGACTTTCTGGTAGCGTTCAATGTTAACCTTAATACCACCTCCACCCGTCGGGCCAACTCCATCGCATTTGACGTTCGTGAACGCGGCAGAACCATGAGAGAAGGAAATCCCATTACAGGCAAGATAGTGAAAGACGAAAAAGGGAATCCTGTAATGATTCCCGGAACCCTGAAATCGGTGAAAGCCATCGGCTGGTTCATCGAAGAATACGGAGTGGCCCAGATCAGCATGAACCTCACCAACATCAGCATCACGCCTGTGCACGTGGCCTTTGATGAAGTATGCAAAAAAGCCGCCGAACGCGGTATTCGGGTAACCGGCTCCGAACTTGTAGGGCTTATCCCGTTGAAGGCCATGCTCGATGCAGGAAAATACTTTCTATTAAAACAACAGCGCTCGGTAGGTGTCGACAATGATGAACTCATCAAAATCGCCATCAAATCCATGGGACTGGATGATCTAAAGCCCTTTAACCCCAGAGAACGCATCATTGAGTTTTTGCTTGAAGACCACACCAAAAAGCTGGTGGATATGACCCTGACGGCTTTCGCCAACGAAACGGCTTCAGAATCGCCTGCCCCGGGAGGAGGATCCATCGCAGCCTATGTAGGGGTTTTGGGAGTTTCTTTGGGAACCATGGTGGCCAACCTGAGCGCCCACAAACGTGGATGGGACGACCGTTGGGAAGAGTTTTCAGCATGGGCTGAAAAAGGCCAAAAATACAAATACGAATTGTTGCATCTGGTGGATGAAGACACCAGTGCTTTCAACAAAATTATGGATGCCTTTGGTTTGCCTAAAAAAACCGAGGAAGAAAAACAATTACGTGCCGAAACCATCCAAAATGCCTCCAAATATGCCATGGAAATTCCTTTCAGGGTTATGCAAACAGCTTTAAACTCCTTTGAAGTGATAAAAGCCATGTCTGAAACAGGCAATCCCAATTCGGTTTCAGATGCCGGAGTAGGTGCCTTATGCGCCCTCACTGCTGTGGAAGGTGCATGGCTCAACGTAAAAATCAATGCTTCAGGAATTGAAGACAAGGTTTTTGCGAATGATCTTCTTGAGAAGGCTGCTGAAATAGCTCAAAAGGCGAAAGAGATGCGCGATGAAATCATCCAGACTGTGGACAAAAAGATAGCTGCATTATAACCCTCTTTGTGCCAGACATAAACTAATCATTACCAATGAGCCACTTTACAATCATATTACTCTACTTCACCTCTTTCCTCACGTTGATGAACCCCATGGGCATCATGCCGGTGTTTCTCACCATGACCTCACAGCTCTCGAAGAAAGAGCGCCGAAAAACAGCTTTAAAAGCGATTATCACGGCCACGCTGGTACTCATATTGTTTGCTTTTGCAGGAAAATATCTTTTTGATTTTTTTGGTATTTCAGTAGCCGGACTTAAAGTGGTTGGTGGTGTTCTGTTTTTTGTCATGGGATACGACATGCTTAACGCACGTTTAAGCCCAATGAAGTTAAGTGCCAAAGATGCTGAAAAGTATGTGAACGATATTGCCATTACACCCTTGGGCATACCTATGATTGCCGGACCCGGAGCCATCACCAACGCCATCGTCCTGATGGGCGAAAGTCAAACCATGGTTAACAAAGGCTTACTGATTCTATCCATCGTATTGGTATCCATTGTGTTGATGATCACCCTTTTTGGAGCAGTAGGCATCACCAAATTTTTAGGGGATATTGGAAATAAAATCATGATGAAACTCATGGGATTGATCGTGATGGTGATCGCAGTGGAGTTTTTCTTTGCGGGCATTTCACCTTACATTAAAGCAATCCTGGGATAAACAATGAATCAATAATCCTCCATGATGTAAAATGTTAAACATCAGATTCTTCAACAAATAGGTAGGGATATATTTTTATAAAACGAATTTAATCATAGAATTTTTACCAAATAGGTTGTTATTAAGGCAAATATTTTCTATTTTTGCCGACCAAATTTTAAAGTGAGTTTGACATGGCTAAAAAGAGCAAAGACGCAAGAATTCAGGTGATCATGGAGTGTACCGAGCACAAAAACAGCGGTATGCCCGGAACATCGCGGTATATTACTACCAAAAACAAGAAAAATACTCCTGAAAGACTCGAGTTGAAAAAATTCAACCCGATCCTTAAAAAAATGACTGTTCACAGAGAAATTAAATAAATTAGATCATGGCTAAGAAAGTTGTTGCAACCCTTCAATCATCGGCAAAAGATTTTGCTAAAGTGATAAAAGTGACCAAAGCGGCCCGAAGTGGCGCTTACTCATTTAAAGAAGACATTATCCCATCTGACAAAGTACAAGAGTACTTCGCCAGCAAATCATAACGAAAATCTGATTAGATTATCAGGAAGCTTTTTCCCTCAACCAGGGAAAGAGCTTTTTTAGTTTGTGCTTTTATCATTACTTTTGCCGCGGCTTTTTCAACA
>PCUL01000110.1:606-1395 GCA_002771745.1 Bacteroidetes bacterium CG18_big_fil_WC_8_21_14_2_50_41_14 | reverse complement strand
TAAGGACCAGTCGGCTAAAGAAGCATCATAAGCCAAACCAACTCCATCTGTGGGATTAACAAACATTGGGTCGATATTTATGTTCGCAATCCCGGGGTACTCATTCATCACATCAGAAAACCTTACGTCCAGTAATTCAGTATCGGTACTCCGTATTTGTGGATTACCGGGGTATGTGGACAGGTTGTTCCATAGAATGCTGTTAAAAAGCAATTTACCCTCTGCAAGTACATAGACAAAACCCGCGCAATCTCCTGGAGTTTCATTATGTGCAATGGTGTTGTTCACATATCGACGGTTTGCATCAAACCCGGACAGTATGGCCTCACCATGATTATTACAAATCAAATTATTACTCACGGTTGATTGAAAATAGGCATCCTGGATGCCACCACATACCCCTTTGTTATTAAACACTTTGTTAAAGCAAATAGAGGCATAACCCGTGTAACCAAGTGCAAAAATCCCTGCACCCGTACCGCCCATACCAGGGGGCTGCCAGGAATAAGCCAAATTATAATTAATCAGATTATTTTCAATAAATAAACTATCTGACTCCCAAACATAAATTCCACCCCCTATAAAGTGTCCTTCATTTTTTTCAATGTGGCAATTTTTAATCGAGATGTATATAGCGTTTTGACAGAAAATACCGGCTCCGTTGGTTTTAACCCTCCCATTGGAAATCAGGGAGTTTTCTATTATTAAACTACCAAAATCGTAAGCATAGATATTACCTCCGTTGTTCTCCTGGTTTTCAGGGGCCCAGGGCCCACCAGACACAGCTTT
>PCUL01000110.1:0-577 GCA_002771745.1 Bacteroidetes bacterium CG18_big_fil_WC_8_21_14_2_50_41_14 | reverse complement strand
GCTGTTGTTGAGGTGTCGCTGTGAAGAAAGGTGTTCAGGTGGGTAAATACGATGCTGTCGGTTATGGTTCCGATGGCCCTGACGGTACCATAAGACAGGATGCTGTAATATCCGGTAATATGGACAAAGGTACCTGGCAAAACGGTGAGCGTCACATTACTATCAATTATTACATTGCCAGTAATTTCAAGGGTATCAGCCGACCAGGTTGTGTCGATTGTGATGCCCCCTTTAAATTGGAGGGTTTGGGAAAGAAGCGTGGTTGCCGGCAATAAACCAACTAACAGAAAGATAAAAAAGACTTTTTTTTTCATATACAAATATTATAATTACTCCCGGCAGCTGATAAACCACCGGGAGTAAAATGTTTAAAAATCAATCTGGTATTGGGATATTTACTCTTATGGCATAATATGCGGTATACCTATGCTCATAAAAGTAACCACCTCCAACCAGCGTACCTGTTGGTGTCCAAACGCTTACATCCCTAAAGGCATAACCATAAGGACGCTGTCCCAACCCTGTTGTGTGGGGCACAACCTGATTATCATAAGTATAAATGATGTTATGCAGGTTG
>PCUL01000332.1 GCA_002771745.1 Bacteroidetes bacterium CG18_big_fil_WC_8_21_14_2_50_41_14 | reverse complement strand
CATGTTAACCAATCCATCGTCGTTGGTGAGTAAATCGGTATAAACAGGGTAGGTGTTGGCCAAAAGCGGTCCGTAGAGAAAGTTGTTGCGCATACCGGCCTGAAATTTCAGATTTTTTGTGGCATAATAATTCAGGTTGATGCGGTTATAAACGCCTGACATGTTTTGCCAAACAGCAGAATTGGCCGGTGCCATGGTGGTATTCATAAACTCAAGAAAACCTGATGCTTCTACCTTTTTCTGGGCAACGGCTTCCTTTGGATTGATTGAAGCCCAGGCTGCCAGCAGGATCAAAAAGATATGTTTAAATGAGATTTGCATGTGTTTTTGCACAATCTAGCACTCGTTTTTAATTTGATATCTGGCAATGATTCTACGGTATAATGCGTCAAAATTTAATAACACTTTGGGGATTATATAGTTCGGTGAATCAAAAATAGGTAATCCAATTTTCCCGTCCGAAGTTTCGATGGTATATCCATAGCCTCCTCCGCCTATTTTTTCCATGATCACGCCGTTTACCGGAACAGGTTTTTTGTAATTCAGGTCAATATTCAATAAACCAGAGGTTAATATGTAATTGGTGATGGAATCATAATCAGCCGGTTCAGGTATTAAATAAACAGGTGGTGTATTTAATTCGTCGTACTTATCAAGGTCATAGGTATTGATGGTTTCTCTCGATGGCAATACGATCCGATAACAAATCTGCCCATTAGAAAACTCTGTTTCTTTTTTTTCAAAGGGAGGGCGCATGGTGGATTGGGAAGCCATTACCCGGATAAAATGAACATAGTGTTTTGTTGAAGTTTGTCCATAACCTGAACTTGCAAGGACAAACAAAAAGAATAAATAAATCTGGTAACGAAACATTAATTTAATCATGACTTTTGAATTAAAACAAACAACATTAAACCCTCCTGCCTACTATGCGTCCATGCCTCCATGCCTTCGGTAGGTAAATCGGCAGGCAAGAAACCTTAAACCTTAAACCCTAAACATTTACACATCACTCACCACTTTCCCATCATCTATCGTCACAATCCTGCGGGCCTTGTCCATCACCCTTTTATCGTGTGTACTAAAGATAAACGTCATATTTTCCGATTTATTAAGTTCTGCCATCATGTTCAACAGGTCTTCGGTAGAAGCGGAATCCAGGTTGGCGGTGGGCTCATCGGCCAAGATAAACTTGGGTTTTGAAGCCAATGCACGTGCCACCGATACACGTTGCTGTTGCCCTCCCGACAATTCACCGGGGCGGTAGTTTTCTTTGCCCTCCAGGCCTGTTTTTTTAAGCAGTTCCATGGCAATTTGATGGCGCTCCTTTTTCGGAATGCCCTGAAGTTCCATGATGAAAGCCACATTTTCGATGGCGGTCAGCACCGGAATCAGGTTATAGGATTGAAACACAAATCCGATGTGATGAAGCCTGAAATCAATCAGTTGTCTGGAGTTCAGGTCTTTGATGTTTTTACCGCCGATCAGAATATCGCCTTCGGTGGGCGTATCGAGGCCTCCCATCAAATTTAAAAAGGTGGTTTTCCCGGAACCGGAAGGCCCCACAATGGCGGTAAATTCACCTTCTTCGATACTGAGGCTGATACCGTTAACAGCTTTTACCGGCACCTTGGTATCGGTATAGGTTTTATGTAAGTTATTGATTTGAATGATACTCATGGTTTTTTTCTTTTTTTTTCCTGCCTTCGGCAGGCAAGTTTTTTCTTAATTTAATTCCCTAATGGCATCCACAGGGTTTAATTTTAATGCTTTTATGGAGGGTGAAATGCTTGATAACACCGCTGTGATGGCGACCAGAATAAAGCTGGCGAGGTAAAATCCATCCGTTACTTTAAAATAAACGATCGAATCGTAACCAATATAACTCATCCCGCTGCCCATCGATCCAAAGTCAAGGCCATAGTGAGCGTAATATTCAACCAGTCCATAGCTCATCAGCAATCCCACCAGGCCTCCTACTATGGCCAGAAATAGCGTTTCCAGCATAATCATGGTAAAAATCTTGCCTCTGGTCATGCCAATGGCCATCAGCATACCGATCTCACGTTTACGTTCCAAAATGGCCATGGTCATGGTATTGATAATGGCAAAGGCCAAAGCAATCAGGATGATGATCAGGAACAAGTAGGAAAAAAAGGCCGTCATTTCAATCATCGATTTAAGTAAGGGTTCTAACTGTTCCCAGGTTCTCATGTCAATTAACTTGTTGTTGATCTGCTGTTTAAAAGACGAGGATAGTTTATCGAAAACCAGACTGGTTTGCTTATTGTCGAAAAGAGAAATGGCAATTTCGTGTACCTGTCCGGTGATGCCTGCCAACTTGCCCAAGTCGTTAATCCTGACAAAAATATGGGATTCATCGTACAGGTTATTTGATGTCTGATACATTCCGACTACAATAAATGCGCCGTAGGTAATGGTTCCGGAACTGTCGGCAAGGGTTACGATCAGCTTGCTGTTGAGGTTGAGTTCGAGCTTGTCGGCGAGTTTTTTGCCTACGACAACCGGAATGCGTTGTTCATCGTTCAGGTAGTTTCCTGAAATTACCTTTTTATAAATGCCGGTTACTTTCTTCTCTTGTTCCGGAATTACTCCGCAAATAAGGACGCTGGTAGCCGCGGTAGCGGTGCTGGCCATGGCTCCGCAGATTATCCGTTTGCTGGCACCCTTTACTTCAGGCATCTGATTTGCAACTTCAATATACTGGTCAGGATTGGGGATGGTGTAGTTAATTTCGTTGTTTAACAGAAAATCCGGTTGGTGAAGTTGAATATTCGACAATTCATTGGCGATGGCGGTGTTTACACGTTGATCCACCATCCCTTCCATAAAACCATCGGAGCCAACGCCTCCCAGAATCCCCACCACGACAGCGGCAATGATGATCAGACTTCGGAGTTTATTCCGCCAGAGATTTCTCCAGGCTATTGATGCTATCATATCTTGATATTTTATTGCCTTAAGGCATTAAGTACATTGAAACGCAACACATAAAAAATGGGATAAAGTGCCGATAACAAAGCCAGCGAAAGCACGATTAACGACTGGCTGAAAAAGATGGAGGGTGCTATGGAAAATGCCATTAACGGTTCCTGGTTAAAACTCTCATACATGGCCGCCATTTCTCCGGTCATTCGAATGGGATTTAAGTAGAGGTACATCAATGCGGGAGTGGTGAGTATTAATCCTGCGACCACACCAATAAGTGCGATGAAAATAGATTCAAAGATACTGGTGATCACCAGTTTGCCCTTTCGCATCCCGATGGAAATCATCACCGCAAACTGTCGCCGCCGTTCCACGGTCATCATTAATACGGTGCTGAATATGCCAAAAGCGACGATGATGTACAGGATCATCAGCATGACCATCCCGCTCAGGTTGTCGAGTTTGATGCTTTGAAGCATGTCGCTTAACATTACTTTCCAGCTAATGACTTCAAAGTGATCGCCCACAGATGCTTTTATTGTGGACAGCAATTGGTCCTCTAAACCGGGTTCACAATACACCGAGATACCGGTGAGCAATCCGGGTTTAAATGGAAAGATGAGTTTTTGCAAGGTTTCCAGGTTCATGTAAACGATCAAGTTGTTCATTTGGGGAGAAACATAATGAGCAATTCCCGTGACCGGATAGATGCCAACGGCTGTGGTACCTTCATAACCCTGGCCCATGACCACCAGGCTGTCGCCGATGTTAATGTTCAGGTATTCAGCTATTTTATCACCAATAACAAGGCCTGCTTGTCCTTTTTTCAGGTAGGAACCACTGGTGATTTTGCCTGAAATATTTACCTGGAGGTCTTCTGCTTCAGGATTGACACCTACCAGTTGAACTCCTTTTGTCTTGTCGCCATAGGAGGTCAGAACAAAGGTTTCAAGGTGGGGCAGCATGTGTAAAACTCCCGGTAAACTGCTGATCTTCTGCTCAAGTTCCGGGTTGGTAAAAAAGGCACGGTCGATGGTTTTGTTGTCCCAATAGCCGGTATCGTGGATCTGCATATTACCTACTTCATTTACACCAGCCCTGATCATGGTTTCGTAAGATCCAAATTGCATGGAGCGCATAAACAAGGCCAGAACCAAAGCCAATACCACGGATGTGGCTGTGATATAGGTCCTGCGTTTATTTCGCCACAGGTTTCTCCAGGCCATGATGAATAATATTTTCATGAGATCAGGTATTTGGTTAGAAACTGAATTTGGGATTCGCTAACGTGGTCTGACATTTTTGATGTTTTGAATGGAGAAGAAATTTTGATCGATGTAGGGAACATCAAACTCCTGATTTATGACATCCATGATGGTGCTATGTCCTTTTTTGTTCTTGGGAATCATTTCCATGTGAGTCAGGATTTCACGGTCGCCCATTTTCTTTGGATTAGAGGCGGTTTCTACTTTCACTACCTGTTTGTTGTCGTCGAGGTACTCTACTTTCAGGCCGAAAAACTTTTCCTTTGCAATCCACATGTTGATTCCGCCCCAAACCACGGCTGCTTCGGGCAAGGGTTCCAGGTGAATGACATAACAATCGTATCCTTCGATGGTGTCGCTTTCAACGATGGTGTGGTGGTAATCGGTTACCAGCGTGTTTTGTTTCATCAGGTCGTTGTTGGTAAAGTCGGAGCCCATCCACGATTGCATCATCATCGAAGGTGGAATCTTGATCATCCGGTTAACCGAAGGCAGAAAATTCCACATGTCTTTGTCGGATTTCAAAAAAACCTGGCCTTTGTCTTCGGCGGGAGCCGTGATATAGGTAATGTAATAATCCTGCCCCAGCGACCAGTTTTGCATGGTGATCGATCGTGTCCACGAAGGTCGAACAATGGTCATGGTCATTTCGCTGAAACTGGACTTGCCTAAAAATAAATCGTGCGATTTTTGCACGATGTCTTTGGCTGTCAGCTCCTGGGCCAGAAGCTGGTTTCCTGCGAACCCCATGCAAAACACAACTAAAACGGCCACAAGTAAACTTTGGATTCTATTTGAATTCTTCATGTTACAGAAATTTTTGAATTAATATATCTTTGATTTCATTTAATGGAAAATTTTCTGGATCAATCATATAGTTCAGACTGATACCGTCTAAAATGGCCCCGAGCATACGTGCGTGCGCCATCGGGTTAGCCACACCCTGAATTTCGTAATAATCAGCCATCAACATCACTACCGGCATCATGATGGCCATGAGTTGATCTTCGATGAGTTTCATGACCGCAGGTTGCATTACAATGGAAAAATAGAGCTTCCAGTATTGAAAGTCTGTTGTCAACACATCAAAGGTTGTATTTAAATAATGAATGAGTTGTTCTTTTGTGAGGGGTTGACCGTTGGTTTCAGGTATCATCCTGATGAATTCTTCAAATCCTTGAGTAACAATGGCCACAATAAGCGCCTCTTTGTTGTCGAAATAATTGTAGATGAGTCCTTTGGATATGCCGGCTCTTTTGGCAATCATACTGATAGAAGTTGTTTCGATGCTATATTGCGCGAAAAGTTCCAACCCCGCCTGCATGATTGTAGCCTTGCGTTGTTCTCTGATCTCGCTAAATTGTTGTTCGGTTCTGGGTGACATTTATATTGCAATATTTTTATGATTGAACGGTCGGTCAAAAATAGTACTTAATAAATAAAAAGTCAAGTGTGGTGAGTTAAATTTTGTTTGGATATTTTTAACAGGCCCCACCTGCAGGATATTTATCTAAAATCCAATGGTGTTTTGGATGTAATTGGTCTGATTTCCAATGGTGTTTTGGATAAAAATGTCTAAAATCCAATAGTGTTTTAGAAAGTTGTTTATCTTTGCGAAAAAAAGATGATACGGTTAATAGAGTCATATTTAGGGGAATGGAAAACAAGTAAGCAAAGAAAACCTCTAATATTAAGAGGTGCAAGGCAGGTAGGAAAAACTTATGTGGTCGATAAGTTCGGGGGGGAGCATTTTAAATATTATTTAAAGATTAATCCTGAGTTGGACAACAATTTAAAATCCATCTTTCAAAGTAAAAAGCCACAACTTATTATTAGCGAGTTATCGGCTCTTTATAATATTCCTATAATAGCTGGCGATACGCTGCTCTTTATTGATGAGGTACAAATATTACCGGAAGCCATAGAGGCACTTCGCTACTTTTATGAAGATATGCCTGGATTGCATGTTATTACCGCTGGCTCTTTATTGGATCATACCTTAAATGAAATGCCCTCTTCAATGCCTGTGGGCAGGCTTGAATTTGCGTACATGTATCCACTTAGTTTTAATGAATTTTTGCTGGCAAACGGACAGCAAGGTTTGCTTACTTACTTAAATGATTTCAATTTTGAAACCCCTTTTAGCAACGCGTTGCATCAAAAACTTACGGAATACCTAAGGTTGTACTTTTATATTGGGGGCATGCCCGAAGCGGTGAAAGTGTATGTTGAAACGAAAAATCTGATCGAAGTTGAAAAAGTACATTCGCAAATCTTGACTTCTTTCAAATATGATTTTGCTAAGTATGGTACGCGCAGACAGCAGGATTATCTTAACGATTGCCTTGAGTATTCAGCGCTTCATGCAGGCAAAAAAGTTAAATATGTTAACATAAACAGAAATGTTCATTCTTCGTATCTGAAAGAATCCATGCTCAAGCTCGAATTAAGCCGGATAGTTCATTTAGTGCGTCGTACCGGATCATCAAAAATCCCTATTAATCAATATGTAGATAAAGAAGCGTTCAAGCCTTTTTTTCTTGACATAGGATTAATGTGCCACTTATCAAAAATAAAGCTTTCAAATATCAGCGATTTGGTCACCGATTTTGAAGGAGCACTTGCTGAACAATTTGTAAGTCAGGAACTGTTGTCGTTATTCGGGTTTTATGAAGAGGCCAGACTTTATTACTGGTCGCGTGAAGCTAAAAATGCTAACGCTGAATTGGATTTTCTTTTCCAGCATAGCAATAATATTTATCCGATAGAAGTCAAAGCCGGGAAAACCGGTACATTAAAATCATTACAGGTTTATTTGGCCGAGAAGGTTGAACATACGGGCATTCGATTTAATCTTGACTTTCCTACGGTTGGAACTAATCTATCGGCAAACATCATGGTTAACGGCGAATTTAAAAAACTGGATTACAGCCTGATTTCATTGCCCTTGTATTTAGCAGGTGGACTCAGTAAGGTTTTAAACACATTGAAAACGTGAGTAAAATCAAGAGCATCAGATAAGTAAAAAGTCAAGTGAGGTTTGTTTTATTTAAACTTTGGTTTGTTAAGTTTTTTTTATTCCCATTTTTCAAAATATTTCTCTCTTTTGCTCAATTATTTGACTACTGATTAAACTGTCATCCATTTTGGCATGGATAAAAACAAAGCCTGGTGAGTTACGATTAAAATTCTCTGGTATTCCTTTCATAAAAGACATTTCTGCTTGATTTCTATCGTTGTTTGAACTAAATTTGATGATTGTAAATGAACCTCAGATAAACCATTTTAACCATTACGGAATATGCAAATAGATCATCAACATCATTTAGCAGGAAATCAGGTGATACAAAAGGATTGTCCAAAGAACAAGATAAAATTTGAAGCCGGACTGCCCGACACCATTGTGATTCACTTCACAGCCGGACGAAGTGCCGAATCGTCGGCCAACTACCTGAGTGGTGACGTAAAAGCCTCGGCCCACCTGGTGATTGGAAGAGCGGGCGAAACTTATCAACTGGTGGCCTTCGACACCATTGCCTGGCATGCAGGCGAAAGTCAGTATGGCGGGCGTACCGGTTTAAACAAGTATTCCATCGGTATCGAACTCGACAATGCCGGCGAGCTTAAGCGGGTAGGGACGGAATATCAGGCCTGGTTTGGGGGGCGGTATCAGCCCACGGATGTACTTTATGCCCGTCACCGCAACGAAACTACCCGTTCGTACTGGCAGACTTATACGCAGGAACAAATTGATATGTGCGAACAGGTTTGTCAGCTGCTGATTGAAAAATATGGTATCAAAACCATTTTGGGACATGAAGAAATTGCTCCGGGCCGCAAGCGCGACCCGGGACCAGCATTCCCGTTGGATAAATTCAGACAAAACCTGCTGTCGCAAAACCGCACCGACGAACCCGATGAAACCGGCAAAGAGGCAGTGGTTACCGGAGATCAGTTGAATATCCGCGCCGGTGCCGGAGTTGATTTCTCCACCATTGCTCCTCCTTTGGCCGTTGGAACCGCCGTAAAAGTGCTTGAAGAAAAGGAAGGCTGGGTGAAGGTGGAAACCAAAATATCGGGCTGGGTGAGCAAGGCTTTTCTGAAATTTGAGTGAGGGTGGGGGGGTTTATCCATCTGGAAAAAAAACTCGATTTTGTTGGTGAGAATGGATGGTTTCCTGATTTGCACATGAGCAATCAGGGACGAGTGATACTATCGCTATTCGCATGCCAGGCGGGTGTCTGAAATGGATTTAGTAACTAAAGTAGTTCAGAAATTTCGGATAGTTTTACCTGGATACCTCCATTACGAACAAAAAAATCTATTTCGTTTTGAGGGAGATAATTGTAGATCTTTTCTGTTTTTACTATCGTTTTTGCCTGGTACTCAGCAAGAAGTAAATATCCAAAATGATCAGTCTGTAGTCTGGCTGACAGGGTATTGTTTCTCCTGACCCAATCTGTTTCGTCATCGTTTAAATAAGTGAATGCAGAGGTTAACTGGTAATTATTGACATCGAAAAAATGGAATGAAATCATATTGGTTTTTACACAAAGTTTAAGCAGCTGCTGGACGGCTTTTTCATGTGGGTTCAGATGTATTTTCAAGCACTTTTGGTTTTTCTCTCCAAATAACATCCATATCTCGATAAGATAAACCTCGTTTTTAAAATTGATCATCCTGAATTTTAAAGGTGGTTCGGGTAATGATGTTGGTGAAATATTGAAATATTTAAGGTCCTGCGATGTACTTGCGATAATTATCCCACCAATTTCCTTGTTATTAAGAAGCACGGAACACGCACCTACCCTTTTTTTTGGAATATCCTTTTAACTTTCGATTAAATCCAATGGGTAACTAACATCAATTTTTTTGTCCATTTCAGCCGAAGTATTGTTTAATTATAATGACAAATATCGCACTTATTGGGATAGATATTGATTATTGAGGTTGCTTTTTTCAGAATTTCGGGCGGTGAGTATAGCCTTGTTTAAAAGCATCGTGTATTTGTCCTGTTGTGCCGAAGCATTGATCAAGACACAAAGTAAAACCATGATGATGGTTGTTCTGATTTTGATGGGTTTTTTCATTAGGGCTCTATCTTGCAGGTGATTATCTGTAAGTTATATACAAGTGTAAAATCCAGGCACAGAGCACAATTTGCTTCTTAAAGACAAAAAATGAAAAACGATAAAATGACAACTAACGCACGACCGAAGTTTGCAAAAAGCAGTTTTCTGGCCTAAACACCCCCTAAATTTGATACATTTGTGATTTTAAAATAATTCAGGACAAAGAAGAATGAATTTAATTGATATTGGGATAGATAATGGACTAATTCGGTTTGATGAGAACCGGGATTATATCACATATATTTACCAAAACAAAAAGCGGAATTACAATAACCCTGAAAAGAAAGTACAAGCAGAAACTTTCTTGACTTTAGCTTTAATTTTTGGCTATCCCGTTGACAGGATTAAAAAACTGAAAATAGAAGCGAAAAAATCAAATCCTTTAGCTACAAAAACGGAGAATTATTGAGAAAAATCGAAATTTCTGTTTTTTTCTATAAACTGTAAGAAAAATGAAACAAAAAAACGCCATTCAAATATTTGAAGATAAAAAGGTAAGAACCTTATGGGATGCCGACCAGGAAAAATGGTTTATATCAATAATTGACGTGATTGAAGTATTGACGAATACCGATAGACCCAGAAAATATTGGAGCGACTTAAAAACGAAGTTAAAAAAAGAAGGAAGTGAGTTGTCCGAAAAAATCGGACAACTGAAGATGCAATCTGCCGATGGTAAATTTTACAAAACCGATGTTGCAGACACAGAACAACTTCTCAGGCTTATACAATCCATCCCATCGCCAAAAGCGGAACCGTTTAAACTTTGGTTGGCCCAGGTAGCCTCAGAACACTTAGACGAAATGCAAGACCCTGAACTCAGTATCGACAGGGCATTGGAGCAATACATGAAACTAGGCTATTCAGAAAACTGGATAAACCAACGCTTGAAAAGTATTGAAATTAGAAAAGAACTGACAGATGAATGGAAAAATAGGGGATTGAAAGAAGGTGTTCAGTTTGCTACGCTTACCGACATTATCACCAAGGCTTGGAGCGATAAAACTACCAAAGAATACAAAATTCTGAAAGGGTTGAAAAAGGAAAACCTACGGGATAACATGACCAATACCGAACTCATTTTAAACATGCTTGCAGAGGCATCTACCAAAGATATTTCGCAAGCTGTTGAACCAAAGAATTTTGAGGAAAGTAAAAAAGTAGCCAAACAAGGCGGTAATGTAGCTGACGTGGCGCGTAAAGAATTAGAAGCCAAAACGGGCAAAAAAGTAGTTACTTCCACAAATGCAAAAGGGTTGTTGAAAGAGAAGGATGCTCAGAAAAAATTAAAGCCTAAGAAATAATGAGCATTTACACAATACAATCCATCGCGTTAATCCCAAGCAGCGTTTTCATATTGCAAACAAGTGAATTGAAAAAACGGTGGGACCCGAATACTTATCATCTTGAAAGAGTAAGTTTAATTGAAGCTCTTAAAAAATCAGACTGCTTGAACTTGTGAAAAAATCGACAGACCTTAATACATAGACCATTACGAAAAATATCTTTCCAAGAATTATGAAAACGAACTAGTTGAGTTATATGCAAATGGAATTATATCCTATCTGAGAACTGAATACCCTAAAAGGAAAGCGTTAATGGAAGAACTGAATAAAGTATGAATAACTAAATAAACTTTTGTCACCAAAGCCAACGCAAGGCAGACAGTATCGAAGTAGCAAATTGATTGAAAAAATGACAGAAATCAATGAATACCATGAGTAAAGTTGCTAACTTACAATATCGTATTCAGTGTTGTAATTGTAGTTCAAACCTGAAACATCAAAGATAATAAAACAATCAAATCTACAACATGATTTGAATTTGTTTTATGGCTAAGAAGCTGAAATACTTCTGTTGAATAGGGTTCCATGAAAGCATTGTGCAACCTACGTTTAGTCAAAAGACTTAAAGTTTAAGCAACAACGTAGAAACCATTTCTCCCGGTCTCAGCTCATGAATTTGTAATCCTTCCATATCGGCACACTGGTTTCTAAGTTCTTCAGGTGTTCCGGTTAGTGAGGGAAAGGTGCCATAATGGTAGGGGATTACATGCGTTACCTGCAACAATTTGATGGCGTAGGCGGCTTCGCGCGGACCCATGGTGTATATGTCGCCAATGGGCAGGATGGCCACTTGTGGGTGATAAACTTCTCCAATGGTGCGCATGTCGGCAAATACTCCGGTATCACCTGCCACATAGAGTGTAAAGCCATCGGACAACGTGATTACAAACCCGCTGGCTTCGTGAGGGTACGAAATTCCCTTCCCGGCAACAGGAATATACGAAATGTGGTGCGCCTGCACCATCGTCACCTGCACACCTGAGGTGGTTACGGTTCCGCCAATATTGATATCCACAAACAAACCGGCTTCGATGCCGTGCTCGATTAAATACCATTTACACACCGGGTTGGCGATGATAAGTGGCTGTTGGGTGGCCAGTTCCCTTAGTGCTTGAAGATCCATGTGGTCGAAATGCCCGTGGGTAATCAGGATGAGGTCGGCTTGTTGCTCTTTGAGGTTTGGCGGCAGCATGGGGTTGCTGGTTAACCAGGGGTCAACCAGAATGGTTTTATTTTCGGGGCAAATGATTTTTAAACTGGCATGTCCCAGGTATTGTATGGTGGTATTAAGCATTGCTGTATATTTTGGACTGGTTCAATAAGTCGTTGTGAAAATTTATACATTAATATGCGATATCAATTCAGTCAGTTACCATTTGTTTGTACAAAAATAATGGAAACAGAATGCGGCATGTTGGCTTAGGTTGGAGATTTTGAATATTTTAACAAAAGAGATAGCAGGTCTTAATCACGTTGTTAAATTGCCTGCCAATATGTAGCACTTATCATTCAAAAGGCTACAGGTTTCCTGTTTTTTATCTTTTGATATATTGATAATTCTATCCGGCTCATCTTAGAGAACCAAGTTGGAACCATGCAAGTGCAATCTTATACGATGAAGTTCTGCGATGCTCAGTTCAGGAACAGACATAAGCATAGCTGGAATCTGATCAGATAGTATGATTTCAAAATGTTGAACGTACCACTTTATTTTTGATCGGAGGAATCGTCTTTAAATATTGCAAAATGGCATAGGCCTCATCATCTGTTAGATAGATATAAGGTGTCATGGGATACCTTAAAGCATCTTCACCTTCCTTGGAACCATACTTTACTGCTTTTATAAACTGTTCAGTCGACCATGATCCTATTCCCGTTACAACATCAGGTGTTAAATTGGGTGTCAATATTACCTGGCCTTCTCTGTTTAAGGGTTTGTTCCCACCTCCAAAATAACCTTCCGAAAGTTCGGGATTTAAATTGTTCATCGTCTTAAAATCTGCCGAATGACAGGCGTAACAATCTAAATTTTGAGCCAGATATTTACCTAAAGCTATGGGATCTGTGGTATCGGGAAGTTCAATTTTTTGTTTCGGCATGGGTAAAGGTTTAAAGGCCACCGTACTTAAAAATTTACTTAAGAATGAAGGTTCGCAGGGGTGGTCAATCGTTGCGTCAGCAACTACCACGGGGTCATCCGATCGCAAAAAAGAAATAATGGCATCCACATCGGCATCCGCCATGGTTGGAAGTTTCGACATGTAGGGTGGAGCATATTCTCCGTTCTTTTTAATGCCGGTCCTAAGCAGATAAATTAATTCACCATCTGTCCAGTTTCCAATTCCAAAGGTACTATCCTGGCTAATATTTTGAGAATAGATGGTGCCGAATTCTTTTGGTGCATCCAGCATCAGAGTGCCGGTAAGCTTACCTGTTTCAGGATTTCTATGGCAGTTAGCGCACAACATCATGGCTAACTTTTTTCCCCGTTCGATACTGGCAGGGGTACTTACTACCCTGTGATCGATTGTTTGAGTTTCATATGATGGAATTCCCCTGAATTGAATAAAAAGGAAGCCAATTAAGCCAAATCCCACGATGATAGACAACAGGATGCCTAAAATTTTTAAAAGTTTTTTCATAGTACAAAGAGTTAGTTGGTTAGTTAATTTAGTATAAAATAGTTTGATTTGTAATATCAAAAATAGTAAAATTTCAAAACTAAATATCTCATTATTAACGATGTTTTATTTTTTCTAATTGTTTAGTTTATTTGTTATTGCATTTCTGTTGGGTTTGTCTGCCAGTAGCTTGGATCCATAAGGAAAGTAGGTTTTCATTGTTTTAATTAAAACCTGATTACTTTGGGATTCTTTTCATGGCTGAAACGGGCATTTTTGTATCTTTGTGGTCATTCAATCGGTAAAACCAAAAACTTATGCAGGTAGAATACGTTGTACTGGTGAACCAAGAGGATCGTCCTTTGGGAACACTTGAAAAAATGGAAGCCCATGAAAGAGGCGTACTCCATCGTGCCTTTTCGGTTTTTGTGTTTAACAAAGCTGGCGAACTCATGCTTCAAAAACGTGCCGAGGACAAGTACCATTCGCCAGGTCTTTGGACCAATACCGTTTGTAGCCATCCACGTTTGAACGAAGCGGTGATGCAGGCTGCCCACCGGCGTTTATTGGAGGAAATGGGTTTTGATTGTGAACTGAAAAAGATTTTTTCGTTTGTATATAAAGCCGATGTTGGAGACGGGCTGACCGAACATGAGTTTGATCATGTATTTTTTGGAACTAGTGATGATTTGCCAAATCCCAATCCTGAAGAGGTAGGCGAATGGAAATATATGCCTTTAGATGAGGTGATCGCCGATGTTTCGAAACATCCTGAAGAGTATACTGTATGGTTTAAGATTGCCTTAAAACAGGTAACAAAACACGTTGAAAGCCAGGACGAGATGTTTTAAAGAATTCTTAAAATCAAATCCTTTATCTCTTGTAACATTTTGATTTGCAATGTATAATTTCCTTTAGGGAGATGGAGTAACAGCATGATGGGGTAAAGTTCCAACACCACTCCTTTACTTCTAAAAGCTGTAGGTCCATGTTTGAATTTCAAGACTGGCTTACGGCAGTAAGATTCTTTCCTCCAATTACCTTAACCTTTTAAAATGACCACCGTATCATCCGTATCAGGAATATGGATTAGTGAGAACCCCATTTTCCGGGTAAATTCATCCACCGCTTTTACAATACCGGGCCAGTCAGGGTTGTAGTCATGGATGAAGATGATGCCACCGGGTGCAAGTCGCGGGTAGAAGAATTCCAATCCGGATTTGGTGGGTTGGTATAAATCTGCATCCATGTTTACCAGGGCAAATTGTTCGTTTTCGACTTCTATTTGGGTTTGAGAAAAATCTCCCGGATGGAAAATAAATTCTTTGGCATTCAGGCGCTGTTTCACCCTTTCGGGAGAAGTGTCAGCAAAGTGGTGGGTGGTATATCCGGCTGCTTTACCGGTTTCACCTTGCAGGTCTTTTGCCTGAAATCCACTAAAGGTATCGAAGAGGTGAAAGTGTCTGGATTCGTCCATCAGGTGGAGTATTTCGGCGGAATCACCTTTGTAAACACCCAATTCGGCAAAACTACCCGGGACGTTTTGTTTTTTAATTTGTTCCACCGCGAACCACCAGGTAAAAAAACGGATGCTGTCTTTGTAACGGCTTTCTGATTTCTGAAGTGATTTTGAAATATGGCCTGCTTTCATCTGTTGCTTCCAAAGACGGGGCTGGTAGTTTTTTCCGAAAAAGCTTTCGTAGGCGTAGTAAAGAGCGTAAAGTAGAAGGGCCGCAAGGAGAATGAGTTGGATAGAGTTGACGAGAGAGAGGCCTGCCTGGCCGGTAGGCAGGGACCCCGAAAGCCTTCGGGGGAAGTCAGAAGTCGGGAGACTGAAGATCAAAGTGAGCATAATTAGATTTTGCAGGATCATTTGATTTTATCTTTAAAGGCAATCATTTGGTTCATTAGGTTGAGGGCGAATTCATATTGTCAATGTCTGAAATACGTTGACCACTTTTAATTAAAAATTAAATAACAAAATTAATTAAAAATGGCAACCAGATAACCTGTCAATCAAATCCGGAAAACATGTTGAAATAAGCAAAAATATTTTTACTTTTACACTTTATAGAAATCCATGCTACATGGATAAATAGTAAATTGCCGAAGTTGCGCCAGAGCGGAAATAAGTGCAATCGTATTGTAGTTAGCACGTAGTTGTAACCCATTTTAAGAAAAAATGAGATATCCATTTGTAATACAACATAAAGTGACACTTGAGAATAAATATCAGGCTATTCAGAATAAAAGAATTCTTGGAGAATTTGAATATAGGTTTAAAAAATCTCATGCTGATCACATTCGTTTTATCGATGATACTAGACTTCTTGTAAAAAATGAAATAATTAGAATTGCTCCCGACTTAAATTTAAACTTTTGGACTGGAATAGGAAAAGCAGAAATAGAAATTATTCGAGGACAAAAAGATTCCCGAATAATATATTACAAGTATTATTATACTCGAATCTTTATTGGCTTTTCAATACTATTATCCTTTTTATTGATCTCTATAATTTCAATGGACTTTAACATTGAAAAAAGATTAGAAGCACTCTTTTTACTAGGATCGATTTTTACTACTTTATATTTGATCTTATTTGTAATAGTATTAATAAGACATAGAACTGTATTTAATGGAGTGATTAGAACAATAAAAAACGGGTTACAACAATAAATATAATGCATGCCGCAGTTAATAGTACTTAGAAAATGAAATGTAAATTTGAAAATACATAAACCAAAGAAAATTTATTGAATACAATGCGGCACGCATCATATTCAAAACGTTGGCAACCATAAAAAATACGACCCTTGACAGATTCAAGTAAATTGTTTATTCTTGAATAGTAATTTAAAAAACAGATGATTATGAATATGACATCTCAAATAAAAAACAGCTTGATTTCGAGAATAAAAGATTCTAAAGACCTGAATTTTCTTAACGCACTTCAGACAATATTTGATTCATCGGAACAATCTCTTTATCAATTATCTACTGAACAGAATGCTTCAATAATAAAAGGTAGAGAAGATATTAAAAATGGTGATTATATTGAGAATGACCAATTAATGGATGAGATGAAAAAATGGCTAACAAAAGAATAATTTGGTCAACTCGTGCGAGTACAGAATTGAAACAAATTCTTGAATATTTTAATCAACGGAAAAAAAGCACTCGCTATAGTTTAAATCTGCTTAACGAGATTGAATATTTAGCCAATAATCTTTCGAAAAATGAATTAATTGGAAGATTGGGCTTTACCATATTTGAGCGTCGCAGATGCTGATAAAAGGAAATATTCCGTCTCCCACCTCTTAAACTATCTCCGCCACCACAAAAGTACTTCCTCCAACGTAAATTACATCATTTCCTCCGGCATTGTTAACCGCTGCATTGTAAGCCTGACGCACAGAATGGTAGGTTTTACCGTTGAGTCCGGCCTTAAAAGCTTCCTCACTTAGCTGTTCCACATCGCGCCCACGCGGAATATCGGGTTTGCAAAAATAGTAGGTTGCATTTTTAGGCAAGAGGTTGAGAATAGAAAAAGCATCTTTGTCGCTTACCATCCCGAAAACCATGTGCAGTTTATCGTACCTAAGCTGGACCAATTGATTGACAACGGCTTTGATGCCATCTACATTGTGGGCAGTATCGGCAATGGTAAAAGGGTATTTTTGCAGAATCTGCCACCGTCCCATCAATCCGGTGTTTCCTATCACATTTTCAATTCCTTCACCCACTTGTTTGTTTTCTAATTGAATACAACCATGGACCCTGAGGATTTCAATGGTCTGCACCACCGTGCAGAGATTTTCCATCTGATAATGACCCAACAAGGGCAAATTCATTGCTTCGAGATACGGAAGGTTTTTATACCAGATGTCGCAGGGTTGCACAGATGAATCGCGGGTTTGCAGTCTGCGCACATCCACCTGGTCCTCGGCAAAATAGATTTCCGAACTGCATTCCTCTGCTTTACTTACAAATACCTTTGTGGTTTCAAACTGACGTTTTCCAATGACTACCGGAATTCCGGGTTTAACAATTCCCGCTTTCTCACCGGCAATTTTCTCCAGCGTATCGCCCAAAAACGCGGTATGATCGAATCCTATATTGGTGATCACCGAAATCAATGGTTCGCATCGGTTGGTGGAATCGAGCCTGCCGCCCATCCCGGTTTCGAGCACGACCAAATCCACCTTTTCGTGGACAAAATAATCAAGGGCCAACCCGAAGGTCATTTCAAAAAAGGACGATTGAATGGTATCGAATACAGGCCGGTATTTTTCCACGAAAGTGACAACGGCGTCTTCGGTGATCACCTGTCCATTGACTCTGATGCGTTCTCTGAAATCT
>PCUL01000249.1:5655-5889 GCA_002771745.1 Bacteroidetes bacterium CG18_big_fil_WC_8_21_14_2_50_41_14 | reverse complement strand
TCTAGCCTCTACGCTTACTACAATGGTTTCGCTTATAGTGGTTTGGTTTCTGCCTGAAGACCTCCGGCTTAACTTATGGGATTTTGCTCTCATTATAGTAGTTAACTTGTCAGTTTCTCTCGCGGTATCTCTATTTTATATCCCCGCACTTTTAAAAATGATGCCCATGAACATGGGAAAACAAATCAAAAAACGAAGACGGAGAGGCATGATTGTGTGGATGAACAGTTATTA
>PCUL01000249.1:4471-5625 GCA_002771745.1 Bacteroidetes bacterium CG18_big_fil_WC_8_21_14_2_50_41_14 | reverse complement strand
CATATACAACAGGACTTTGGGTAGCGAATGGTATACCGACCATTTAAAAACGCACGTAAACAAGTATTTAGGAGGCAGCCTTCGTCTGTTTTCGTACTATGTTTTTGAAAACTCTTATTATACGAAACCCGAAGAAACCAAACTTTATGTACAAGCCTCTATGCCAAAGGGATCCACCATAGGGCAACTCAACTCGGTAATGGTTGAAATGGAAAAATTTGTTGCGCAGTACGGAAATACAATTCAATATTACAGTAGAATATATGGCCCTCAATATGCCGAAATGACTATCACATTTAATAACCAGACCTCCGACAATGTTTTTCCCTACTTGCTTAAGAGCAGGTTAATTGCCCGTAGTATTGATTTGGGCGGGATAAACTGGAATATTTATGGTATTGGTAAGGGTTTCTCAAACAATTTTGGGGTAAGCGAAATGATTAATTTCAAAGTGGCAATGTATGGTTTCAACTTTGATGAACTTGAGATACAGGCAAAGAGATTACAGGCTAAACTGGACGTTCATCCCCGAGTTAAAAAAGTAAATGTTTCCGGCGGTAAATATTGGTGGGAGGACGAAAAATCCTATGAGTATTACATTAATGTGAACAATGACAGAATGGATTACGGGAAAAACACCCTTACCGATGTTTACAGGGAATTTAGAAACAAAACTTCAACAAGCGGAAACAGAATTGGGCTTTTCACCGGTCATTCGTACGATTACATTCACCTAACACCCGATAACCGGGGATTAACCGACAAATGGGGACTAATCAACCAGCCGATGGCTTCCTCAGGGCATAAACTGATGGAATATGTAAGCATTGCAAGAGGTATTGAGCAACAATCCATTTATAAAGAAAACCAGAATTATATCCGGATAGTGGATTTTCAATACATAGGCAGTACAAAATTTGGGAACGAGTTTTTGGCTGAAGTATTGAATGAGATGAAATCCGAAATGCCCATCGGATATCGGGTAGAATCGCTACTTAACTATTACAATTCAAAAGAGGAAACGGTTTCGTACACATGGTTGATTTTACTGGTAACCATCATCATTTTTATCATTTGCAGCATCTTGTTCGAGTCACTTCTGCGCCCGTTTGCTATCATTTTAACCGTGCCAGCCTCTTTTATTGGTGTTTTTC
>PCUL01000249.1:660-4412 GCA_002771745.1 Bacteroidetes bacterium CG18_big_fil_WC_8_21_14_2_50_41_14 | reverse complement strand
CTCTTAAATGAATTCGATCACATCACCGGCAAAAAAAGGAACTTAATGGATCCAAAAAGGTATGTGAAGGCCTTTAACAGAAAGATCGTACCCATATTATTGACTATTGGATCAACAGTCATGGGATTAATTCCATTTATGGCTTTCGGACAGAATGAGCCTTTTTGGTTTGCAATGGCGGCAGGCACATCTGGAGGGCTATTTTTTTCGATTGTTGTGATTTTAGTCTATTTACCTCTATTTTTACTAAAGCGGAAACAACTTGTTTGACTTATTTAATTAAAGTAAAAGTAAGATTAGATGCTAATTACTTAAAACTGACAAACCATTTCTTCGATTACTTTATTAAGCCAATCTTAACCAATCTTCCAAAAATTTCTGTTAAATTTGGAGGAAATTATCAAAAAATGAAAAAGTACTTATTCTTACTGGCCCTGGCTGCGATAATGATGACAGCCTGCCAACAAAACGCTCAGAAGTCAGCGCAAAGCGAAAATGACGCTGCCGTCATCACCCAACAGGACAAAGACCTGCTTGCGCAGGCACAACTCTTCTTTAAACCCCTGCCTGCTGCAGCCGAAAATCCTGACAACATGATTACTGAGGCCAAAGTAAAACTGGGGAAACACCTGTATTTTGACAACCGGCTTTCAAAAGACGGAAATCAAAGCTGCAATTCGTGTCATAATTTAAACACCTATGGTGTGGACAACTTGCCCACCTCTCCTGGTGACAATGGAATTTCAGGTACACGGAACTCGCCCACCACATTTAATGCAGCCTTACGCACCGCGCAGTTTTGGGATGGCCGCAACAAAGATGTGGAAGAGCAGGCCGGCGGACCGGTATTGAACCCCGCCGAGATGGGCATGCCTTCAGAAGAAGTGGTTGTTAACCGTCTTTCGGCTGTTCCCATGTATGTGACTATGTTTGCTGAGGCTTTCCCTGAAGAATCTATTACCATTACCTATGCCAATATGCGCAATGCCATTGGTGCTTTCGAACGCACCCTTATCACTCCAACAAAGTTCGATAGCTATCTGAGTGGCGATGTAACGGCCCTGAACACCCAGGAAAGTCAAGGGCTAAAACTATTTATCGATCAGGGTTGTATTGCCTGTCACACAGGGTCTTTGCTTGGAGGAACCATGTTGCAAAAGTTTGGTTTGTATGGTGATTACACTCAATATGTGCATCCCACAGTAGCCGATGCGGGTAAATTCAACGAGACCAAAATCGAAGCCGACAAAGACATGTTTTATGTTCCTGGACTTCGGAATGTTGAAAAAACCTATCCCTATTTCCACAATGGCGGAGTGAGCAATCTGGATGAAGCCATTCAAATCATGGGGAAACTGCAATTGAATAAAGAATTTGAGGATAAACAGGTTGATGATATGGTTGCCTTCTTTACCACGTTGACCGGTGATATTCCTGAAGAGGTAAAGGTGGCCCCGGCAGGTATGTAGGTTGCTGCTGTTACAATGAAATCAATTGATCAGGCTGTTCGTCCCAAATGATCTATTTTGGGATGAACGGCCTTTTTGTTATATAAAAGATCGGACAGTAAAAAAGGTGTTCAACTTTACCCGACTTCAAATGAGCATCCTGTTGATCTGCTTATTTATTATATTTGTCAACATCATTGGCTCGGTTTGTTCCACTGAAATGTAACTAACATGAATTCAGACCATCTTCACCACAGTATAAAACATACAAATACCATTTTCTTCATTTCTTTATGCACGGCGCTAAGTTCGTATGTCATTTTGTTTTTTATTTCCGGTTATTCCTCTTTGTATTTTGCTGCCGATTTTGATATATTAGCCAGGTTGGGGTTGGAAGGGGTGGTGTACCTTACTCCGTTGTCCGATGCCAAATGGACTTTTGATGCCCTGGTGACTGTTTTTTTATCCAACCCCGTGGCTTCTTTTTCCATTGGTATGCTGGCACTTCTGCTGCTGATGTTTGTAAATCTGAAATCAACCACAGGATTGTATTTTTTGCTGTGGCTGGCCATTTGGGGATTTAATGGTTCAATAGGCACGTTTATAGGTGATGCAATTTTTGGAATGGGCACCTATGCTGTCGCAAAGGCTATGGAGTTCTCCTTTTCAGTGTTGCTGGTCAGCGGCGTATTCTCAGTTTATTTTCTTTATCTGATCGGTGTGATTGTTGGCCGTTTGTATTTTGCCTATTTGTGTGATGCTCCCTTTTACGGAAGCAAAAAACGAATATTCTGGGTCACCACCACTATTTTACTTCCCTGGATAGTGGTGGTGTTAATAAATTTTGCCAACCGGATACCCGAATTTTCCTGGCCGGAATTCGTAAAGAATATCACGGTTATCATATTGATTCTGCCCATGTTTATCATCAAAGAACAAGTGAGACAATCGGTATTAATAAAAAAATGGAAAATGCCCGACTGGATCGACCTGCTATTGGTTATGGGTTTATTGGCAACCACGATTTGGATTGTTTTTACGTTAACTCATGAAATTGGATAGCATCCTAAATGCTAAATAAATTTAAGTTGGTTCTCAATATTTTTCTATTTTTAAGCCGTCAAAAATTTACTCATCATTAAAAAAAATATGAAACATCATTTTTTACTCAAAACCATTGCACTTGTTTTCATTTTCATGGTGTCCATTGGCACGGCCGATGCCAGGAAAAAGAAAGAAGAAACCAAACAGGATAGCTTGAAAGCCTCTGCTTTTAGCGGGCTTAAATGGCGCAGCATCGGACCGTCGTTTTCATCAGGCCGAATTGCCGATTTTGCCGTAAACCCAAACAATTTTAGTGAATATTATGTGGCAGTGGCCAGCGGGCACATCTGGAAAACCACCAATAACGGCACCACTTTTGAACCGGTTTTCGATAATCATGGTGTTTATTCCATAGGCTGTATAACCATGGATCCCACCAACACCAACGTGGTTTGGGCCGGAACGGGGGAAAACAACCACCAACGTGCACTGGGTTATGGTAACGGAGTATATAAAACTTTGGACGGGGGAAAATCGTGGAAAAACATGGGATTAAAAGACTCACGCCAGATTGGCGGTATTTTGATTGATCCCCGCAATTCGGCGGTGGTATATGTGGCCGCGGAAGGTTCAGCCTGGGGTCCCGGCGAAGAACGCGGATTATATAAAACCACCGATGGCGGAAAAACCTGGGAAAAAGTGTTGAACATCAGCGAAAATACTGGGGTAGCCAACATTTGTTTTGAACCCGGTAATCCTGATGTGCTTTATGCCGGAGCCGAACAAAGGCGCAGGCGGCAGTTTGGTAAAATTGGAGGTGGGTCCGAATCCGCTTTTTATAAATCCACCGATGCCGGTAAAACCTGGGACAAACTCACCAGCGGAATTCCTGAAGTTGACAAAGGCGGCATGGCCATTGCCGTCTCACCAGTAAACCCAAACAACGTGTACGTGATGTTTGAAGCCTCTAACGACAAAGGGGGCGTTTACCGCTCCACCGACAGGGGAGGATCCTTTTCAAAAGTAAACGATTATTTCAGCAGTGGTCAGTATTACAGCGAGTTGTATTGCGATCCCAAAGATGCCGACAAACTCTATTCTGTGGATACCTATACCAAATTTTCAACCGATGGCGGAAAAACATGGAGCAACCTGAGCAACAACCAACGCCATGTGGACGACCATGCGCTTTGGATTGATCCTGACAATACAATGCATTTCTTTATTGGCGGAGATGGTGGAATCTACGAAAGTTGGGAT
>PCUL01000249.1:475-630 GCA_002771745.1 Bacteroidetes bacterium CG18_big_fil_WC_8_21_14_2_50_41_14 | reverse complement strand
CTGCCTGTTACTCAGTTCTATCGGGTGAATGCAGATAATACCGAGCCTTTTTATTGGGTTTATGGCGGCACCCAGGACAACAACAGCGTGGGAGGTCCCTCGCGGAATACCAACCGGGGAGGCGTAACCAGCGATGAATGGGTGGTGACCCTTGG
>PCUL01000249.1:244-403 GCA_002771745.1 Bacteroidetes bacterium CG18_big_fil_WC_8_21_14_2_50_41_14 | reverse complement strand
CAATAACACCAACATCGTCTATTCTGCTTATCAGTATGGAAATATTTACCGGTATGATAAAAAATCCGGAGAACGTCTGAAAATACAGCCTACCCCACGGCAAAACGAGTTAACCTATCGCTGGAATTGGGATGCCCCGTTCATCCTAAGCAAACATGC
>PCUL01000249.1:0-236 GCA_002771745.1 Bacteroidetes bacterium CG18_big_fil_WC_8_21_14_2_50_41_14 | reverse complement strand
GCCTGTATATTGCATCCAACAAGGTTTTTAAAAGCGATGACCGGGGAAATTCCTGGCAGGTGATCAGCGAAGATATTACCCGCAACGAAAACCGAAACCAATTCTCCGTTATGGGAAAATACTGGCCGGCAGATGCCGTGGCCAAGGATGTTTCTACTTCTCAATGGGGAACCGCGGTAGTACTGGCCGAGTCACCTTTAAAAGCAGGTTTACTGTTTGTCGGTACCGATGATGGG
>PCUL01000186.1:602-1581 GCA_002771745.1 Bacteroidetes bacterium CG18_big_fil_WC_8_21_14_2_50_41_14 | reverse complement strand
ATTAAGCTGTTTCAACTTTTTCTCTGATTCCTCCAATTGGTGCAACGAGGCGGATAATTCTTCTGTTTTGTGAGCGACTTGTAGTTTTAGCCTTGTCTCACTGCGCTTTAATCGGAATTCGCGGAATTTTAGGATGGTATAGAATAGGACAAAAACAAGTATGATTCCGACCAATCTGAACCAAATATTTTGCCACCAGGGTTCACTGATTATAAAAGCCAGTTGTTTCGGACGGGGATTCCACCTGCCGTATTCATTGGTACTCGTAAATTCGAATCGATATTTACCAGGTGGTAAATGACTGTATTTTACAAGTCGCTTAGCTGCGGTGACTTCCGACCATTCGGTTTCAAGTCCTGACAAACGATACCTGTATCTGATTTTTGAAGGTGAAATATAATTCGCAGCACCAAATTCCAAAGAAATAGTGTTCTGTTTATGAGTCAGGTCAAAAAATTCCAGATCAGTGGCATCCGCATAAAACAAAGAATCGTTAATTGTTAAGTTAAAAAGTACCAGAGGTGGGAAATTGTTCTCGAAATCTATTTTTTCCGGCGTAAACACATTAAAACCCGCACTTCCACCAAATGCCAGGTCACCATTGGATAGTTTTGTATGTGCATTCGTAAATTCATTGTCCTGCAACCCATTGTAATTATAGAAATTAGTAAACGAATTGGACTTCTGGTTAAAACATGAAATCCCGTTTACGGTGCTTATCCACAAATGCCCCTCATTGTCTTGCAGGATTGCTTTAATATGAGAGGAAGGCAAGCCTGATGACTGATCATATTTTTTAAAACCATTTTGGTCAGGGAGCCAAAGATTAAGGGCTTTTTCCGTACCAATCCAAATAGAACCAGAGTCGTCCTCAAACAGGCATTCCACATTATTTCCCGAAAGGCTGCTTTTGTCCCACGACTTCTCAAAATACTGATCCACCTCCACGGTTTCAGGATTCACTCTGTTTACGCAAATC
>PCUL01000186.1:0-579 GCA_002771745.1 Bacteroidetes bacterium CG18_big_fil_WC_8_21_14_2_50_41_14 | reverse complement strand
AAACGAGTCATTTTCCGGAATATAATAGCAAAAACCTTTATCGGTACCAATCCACATCCCAATTCCCATATTAAAAAGGCCATTGATATGATTATCGGGCAACCCCGTTTCGCCGGTGTCATTTTTAAACAGTTTTTTAATGGTTCGGTTTTTCAAGTCGATGATGTTCAGGCCCTTTACGGTTCCTACCCAAACTCTGTTTCGATGATCCCTGGCCACACAGGTGATATTAGTGCATGATAAAGACGAATTACTGAAGTTTTGATCTTGAAGCAAACGAATAGTTCCATTTTTAATCTGATATACCGCTAATCCGTCCTCAGTTCCCAGCCAGATGCTGTCGCCATCAGGCAATATAGCTTTTACTATATTGTTTGGCAGGTTACTGTTGGTCCTATCGAAAAATTCCGATTTACCTGATGACAGATTCATCTTAACCAACCCCTGGAGTGTTGAGAACCAGATATTATTTTGATAATCAGCCCGGACCGTCAAAACTTGATCGTTGGTAATCTCCCCGGGGAACAAATATGTTGGCTGAGTCAATGTAAATGATGCAGTTTGAGTATTAAAATAGCC
>PCUL01000132.1:2557-6507 GCA_002771745.1 Bacteroidetes bacterium CG18_big_fil_WC_8_21_14_2_50_41_14 | reverse complement strand
TACTGCCTCTCTGTCTTAATCAACTCTTCGTTCTGAAGGAGCTCATCCATCTCCTTAAATATTTCAAGAGCTTCCATTGCATCCTGTTCTTCCACTTTTGCAATGGCCATACCTACATGAACCACTACATAATCTCCCACACCTGCTTCGGGCAACCACTCAACACATGCATCCACGATACTTCCGGAGATATTTACCTTTGCCATCCGCATTTCGGATACACTTTCGTTAATGGATATGATTACTCCCGGAACTGCTAAACACATAATTTTGGTGCAATAAAATGAAATATCTAACTATCTACATAATTAATTGCCTCAAATATATTGTTATTTAGAAACGAATTTAAATAGCGAACTCACTTTTTGCCCATCAGGCACAAATTTAGAACTATTCTAAATTAAAAGGAGGCCAATATTTTGTTCACCAGATGATAAATTTTGGGGATGGAGGCTTCTATTTCAGGTGAAAGTTCCAGGGTTAGGTCCTGCAATTCGAAAATGGTCACTGTAATGAGATATATCCTGGGAAGGTGATCAAGCAAGGCTGCCGATTCGATGAGATCCTTCAATCCGATATCGTGTGAACTTAGCACTTTTGGGAAATCCGACGCAAAACGGGGTTCGATTACCTTTAATGTCCCGGGAGGTTCATCGTCCATGGTGGCATCAATCATAATAATGGTTTGGTAATCTTGGAGCACCGAAAGGATATAAAACCCTCCGGTTCCACCGTCAAGCAAATCAACATTTTCGGGTAAAGGTTGGTTTTGTATGTATTGAATGGCCCGAACACCAATTCCTTCATCACCCATCAGCATATTGCCAATCCCCAAAACAAGTATTCTCTCCACGGGTGTTTCCATATCACTATTTTAGGGCGAATATATTTATTTTTAATTAAACGCTGGTTCTGACTTGTAAAAAATCGAATGAAGAAATCTACCAAACTCGATGATACAAATTAATAGCGTAATTTTGTGGTCAATCAGATTTTGGCTAACCTTCCTAAGATAGGTGTGCAATCTTTATCGCCTCCGGGTTGTCAATGGAACTAGAAAATGGAAGATGATGAGTAATTGTCAGAAAGACTTAAAAGCGCATTTCGCGTCATTCAGGAAGCACATCATAGGCGATGATTTAATGATTGATACGCCTTTTGGGAAAAAGAAAATGATTTATGCCGACTGGATAGCCAGCGGTCGCTTATACCGTCCTATTGAAGAAAAAATCACCAACGAAATAGGGCCATACGTGGCTAACACCCATACAGGAACCACCGAAACGGCCTCCTTAATGACCAAGGCTTACCACAAAGCACATGAGACAATTAAAAAGCATGTGGGTGCCAACCAGGACGATGTGATTATCACGGCGGGTTTTGGCATGACTTCCGTCATCAACAAAATGCAGCGGATACTGGGTTTAAGAAGCTGTTCTGTAATTCCGCTTACCAAGGAATGTATAGCTGATGAGGACCGACCTGTGGTTTTTATTACCCACATGGAACACCACAGCAACCACACTTCGTGGATTGAAACCATTGCCGATGTGGTGGTGTTGCAACCCGATGAAGGCAACAATTTAGTTCCTGACGAATTGCGCAAACAGTTAGGTAAATACGCCCATCGCAAGATGAAAATAGGTTCATTTACAGCCTGTTCAAATGTTACCGGAGTAGAGCCACCCTATTATGAATTGGCGGAAATCATGCATGAAAATGGCGGGCTTGTTTTTATCGACTTTGCGGGTTCGGCACCTTATGTGGATATCAATATGCATCCCGAAAATTCAAGACAGGCTCTTGACGCCATCTTCTTTTCGCCGCACAAATTTTTGGGTGGGCCGGGAAGTTCCGGCGTGGTTGTTTTCAACAAACACCTCTACCGTTGTCTGGTACCCGACCATCCGGGCGGTGGAACGGTGGAATGGACCAATCCCTGGGGTGGTCACAAATATTATGATGACATCGAGTTAAGGGAAGATGGTGGTACTCCCGGATTTTTACAAGCCATCCGCATTGCACTTGCCATCGAAGTAAAAAACCAACTGGATACCAACTGTATCCGCCAAAGAGAGTACCAACTGGTGGAACGGGCCTTTGAAGGTTTTTCTACCATCCCCGGAATTCACATTCTGGCCAACAACGACCGTGACCGCCTGGGCATTTTCTCTTTTTGGTCCGAAGGAATGCACTTCAACCTGATGGTAAAACTGCTGAACGACCGTTTTGGTGTTCAGGTGCGTGGTGGTTGTGCCTGCGCCGGTACCTATGGCCATTTTTTGTTGAATGTATCACCCGAAGAATCGCATCGCATCGTAGAAAAGATCAACAGTGGTAACCTAAGTGAAAAACCCGGATTTGTGCGTGTTTCACTTCATCCCACCATGACTGACGAAGAACTTGATTTTATTATTGATGCGGTGCGGCAGATTTCGACCCACTACAACAACTGGGCTGTGGATTATACCTACGACCAGCGAACCAACGAGTTTCAACATATAAATGAAATTACTACCTGTAACGAAAGAATCAGGAAGTGGTTTAGCCTTGAAGAAGAAAATATTAATCCGGAATAAAATCCCGGTATAAGGATTTTATCTGTGATAAGATAAAAATCAGATTACATCACGTTCGGATACAGCCACTTGACGATGGTGGCCAGCACCAATCCGAAAATACCCAACATCACAAACATCCAACCCAGTAAGGATTTGTGTTTGCGGAAAAAGATAAAACCGCCGATTAAAAACAGGCCGGAAACGATAAAAAGAGACAAGATCATATTGATGAAGTTATTTGAATCAAAAGTAATATTTTATCTATTCTCAACTGATTATTCGCCGTCTCATACCAATCAATTATTTGTAATTAATTTTATCAGGAAAATAATAAATAGACAACTCTTTATTACTTTTATTTCAAATTTAAAGAACATGGAAACCTCACTAATAGCACCATGTGGAATGAATTGCGGCATTTGCATGGCGTATCTCAGGGTAAAAAACCAATGTCATGGTTGTTGGGGTGATAACCAATACAAATCCCCTTCATGTGGAACATGTGTAATCAAAAACTGTGAGTTATTAAAGGAAACAGAGAGCATGTTCTGCTATGATTGCAAAAAATATCCATGCACCCGGTTAAAACAACTCGACAAGCGATATCGGATCAAATACCAAATGAGCATGCTTGAAAATCTGGAGAACATCAGGAAAGTAGGTTTGGGCCAATTTATCAAGATGGAGAAAGTCAGGTGGATGTGCCCCGATTGTGGCGGAACCATTTGCGTTCACAAAGGAAGGTGTTTGAGTTGTAATTAAAAAAGGCTCATGATGAAATCCGGGGACTTAGAATTGATGGAACCAGTATACAGTCGCACACCTCAGTCTTGGTGCAATTCGACAACGATATGAACCATTCTCACCGACTTTTCATTAAGCTATTATCACGCATTCAGCACCCGCAAGGCTTCCTGATATCCCAACTCGAAGATTTCGTTGGTTTTCGACAAATCGAAGTAGCTATAATCCCTTAACCTGACAGGTTCGATAAAGTACTTGAGTTCTTTTGATTTTTCGGGTATATTGGCCGTGATGCTCATGTGAAAAGAGCGTATAGCCAGGGTCATGATCCCGTCAATCTCAGAGGCCATTCCAACCGGATTTACGTGGACGCCAATCATTTGTCTGCATTTTCCTCGCAACGGGCTGATAGGCAGGTTATCGGTAATGCCACCATCCAGGTAGAACTCACCATCAATTACTACAGGCTTAAAAAGTACCGGGATGCTTGAAGAAGCCAATAAAGCACGCATCAGGTTCCCTTCATGAAAATAGGTTGTTTGAGCAGTTTTAATATTGGTGGCGGCGATGAACAAAGGTATTTTTAACTCTTCAAAGGTGGTGGCTTTAAGGTTGTTTTTTAGGAGTTTTTCCATGTCGGCCATG
>PCUL01000132.1:0-2516 GCA_002771745.1 Bacteroidetes bacterium CG18_big_fil_WC_8_21_14_2_50_41_14 | reverse complement strand
TGGCTCCTGCACTTACTCCTGAAATCACATCGGGCAACATTTTTTTTTCACGCAAAGCTTTAAGTACACCCAGGTGAGCAAATCCCTTAACGGCTCCTCCGCTGAGCACCAGGCCTGTTTTGTATTTCGTGAAAATGGTCGGTAAGATCATACTTAACCCTTCCTGTTAACAATGATTTTGATGTCGTGATCATGGTATAATAATCCGTGTCGAAGGTACACAAAATTACTGCACTGTGAAAGGTGAAATGTAATTGCCTTAATCAATGGGTGGATCAGAATGCAAGAATATTTTGTAATTGTTTTGAGGCTCAATTTTGAGGTGCAGCGCACCTAAAATATTGATAAGCCAATTTATTATTATCAATGATTCAAGGTGTTGAGCACCGTAATATTGATGATACGTTTAAATAAACGTGAAAATAAGACGGTGCGCTGCACCTTAATAAACGGGTTCTTGAGTTCTATAAATATTGTCGGTACTCCGTACCTGTTGACTTGCCCTGAAATCGGATATTTGTTTAAATGGGGTATAGTATCGTTACTCGTGAATTTGTTTATAAAGTTGATAATCATCGAATTGTTGATATTATCGTATTTTTAATTGATTGATTTGCACCTTAATACTTCTATATCGGGAGACGGTTATATACCCCATTTTATGTTTTACTTTTTTGTGGGAATTTGACCCATCGCCCTTTCGGCGATGGCTGTAATGGAGAGCGATGGATTTACTCCCGGGTTTGCCGAAATCATGGAGCCATCCACTACCCACATATTCTGATAACCAAATATCCGGTTATCTTTATCGATCACTCCTGTTGAACTGTCCTTTCCCATGATAGCGCCACCCAGAATATGGGCTGTAGATGGAATCCCTGCAAAAGTTTCCAGGGCAAATGAAGTAGCTTTGCCATTGACAATGGAGGCATATTTATTAGTTAATTCAACCGATTCGGGGATATTGGGACTGGGTTTTTTACCGGAACTCACGGAAGAAACCATCCATCCCAGACCATTTCTTTTGAACTTTAATTTACTATCCAGATGTTGCATAAACAGCAGAACAACCGTATGTTTCGACCAACTGTTTACCCAATATACCTTCAAGTAACCCAGAGGCGATTTGAAGAAAACGCCAACCATTTTAATCAGACGCGCAAAAGTGTTTGAACCATCACTTAGCGGGAGATGGAACATTTTCCAAAATCCCGATCCCTCTGAATAGCGGACCACTTCCAAATGACTGTTATCATCTGTTTGCAGCATGCTTCCGATGGCTACTCCTTTCGACATATCAAGGGTTGTGTCTAAAGTGGTTACGCTGATTAATGTTTCGTTGTTGGTGCGGATGTCATCGCCCAATTTATCAGAAATAAGCGGGAGGGATTTTTTCTTTAATTTCAACAACAGTTTAACAGTTCCCAGAACACCCCCTGCAAAGACCACTCCTTTCGCGGTATAGGTTTTCGGTTTTGCAAACAGTCGTATGCTCGATTTTACCATGACTTTATAGCCTGTTGATCCATCGGCTCCACCAAGGGGAATCATATTGACCACTTCATTTTCGGCCAGTATTTCAGCGCCTTGTTTTTGTGCAAAATACAGGTAATTTTTATCCAGGGTATTTTTTGCGTTGTGGCGACAACCGGTCATGCATCCTCCACAAAAAGTACATCCCGATCGGGCAGGGCCTTTACCTTCAAAATAGGGGTCGTTCACCTCTTCACCTTCGGCACCGAAGAAAACCGCCACTTGCGGAGCTTCAAAATGTTTTTCCCTATCCATTTCCTTTGCCAGATTCAACAAGGCAATGTCTCCATCAAAAAATTTTGGGTTTTTTATGGCTCCCAACATGGTTAAAGCCTTTGTATAATATGGTTTCAGTTCTGACTCCCAATCGGCCAGGCTGCTCCAGCTACCGGATTTATAAAAAGCAGATTTCGGCAGAGGCAGAGTATTGGCGTATACCAGTGAACCTCCGCCAACACCTGTCCCGGAGAGAATGGCTGCATGACGGAAGATACTGATTTTCATGATTCCAAACAATCGCAAACAGGGAATCCACAGCCATTTTGCTAAATTCCAGTTGGTTTTGGCGAAATCGTCCCGGTGATACCACTTTCCTTTTTCTATTACAAGAACCTTGTAACCCTTTTCTGAAAGCCTCAAAGCACTTACCGAACCGCCAAACCCACTTCCAATGATGATATAATCGTAATCACGTTCCATTTTCATCCAATTGATTTTGCTAAAAAACGGGAAATATACCAATTTTTTTGAGTTTGGGGTTTTCTTAATGAATTTGTGTTTTCAGAGCGTTCGAAGATACATTACAATACCACCACCTTTCCCTTAGTCAACAATCTGCCCGCTTTCCATACCTGAACCAGATACACCCCTTTTTGCCAACCTTCAGTTGTAACTGCTGTTTCGGCTTGCCCCCGGGGTATTGACAGGGTCATCACTTTCTGTCCATACTGGTCAAAAATAATCACTATGGTTAGGGATTCATT
>PCUL01000258.1 GCA_002771745.1 Bacteroidetes bacterium CG18_big_fil_WC_8_21_14_2_50_41_14 | reverse complement strand
GTAATCTTTGCAAATTTTCTGATCACTTGCACTTTTTTCTAAGCCATCCACAAAAATTTTGCGGTTTCTGCTTAGTGCGGTTTCGCTATTATAATATGATAGTTTTCTACAGCCCATTTTCAAGCTATAAAAATACTCATTTTCTATACGGCAGAATGCCCTTTCAATTATTTAAAAGAACATGTAAAAGAAAGCCAGAACTATCACAATGATTGCAATGGTTTTCCATGAAGGATTAATACATTTGAGCTTAAACACCCAGAAGCTTATCTCAAGGCTCACATCTTTTTTGGCGTTTCCATTTTTCTGTTTCATGACTATACACGATTAAATTAATAATTCGCATATGCCGCTATAAATGTATGGCAAGAACGACCCAAATAAAAGGACAACAATTTGACTGGGGCTAAAACCCTTTGTTTTCAATGGTTTCAGAAGGTCACCGTTTTTTATTGATTTAACATGTCTTTGCATCATCTTCAAAAAACGGCATTCCCTTCCTTATCAGGCAATCTTCCAGTACTCTATTTTTTGTAATTAATGCCTTCGCACAAACTTGATTTTAAGTACTAAACTTCATGGGCATTGATTATAAAAAATGGAGTAAACAATCCGCCTTAGGCGGAGCGTTAGTATTCAAATCAAATATCTGCGTAGCAGCCCGAGCAGTATTTTTTGCCGTGAGCGGGGTTTTGGCAGGCAAAAAATACTGCCCCACAAGGGGTTGAAGGGGCAAGGTGTACTGCCCCCTTTGGCCAGCTCCGATAAGGATCGGAGGGCGTGCGGCTATTTTACATAATACGCAGTTATGGCTGACACTTTTTTACCTATAAAATCAATCAATCCAAAAAAGTGTGCGAAGCGAACCCATAACTCCTATTATGTAACTTAGCTTAGGGTGTTTTTTATGGCGCATCTTTTTGCCTGCCTGCCATCGCCAGGGCATGTGTGTCGGCAGGCAGGTTCTGCGATTGGGGCAGCGCTTTGCTTTTGGCTTTTTACCTTTAATCCCGATAATTATCGGGACAACTATTCAAAAAGCAAAAGCAATGGGCAGCTTGTGGGAAGGCACAAAAAGTGTGACATAAAAAACACAGAAGGGAAGGCGGGCGGAGTAACGCAAAAAGATTGGGAGTGCCGCTTTTTCTGCGGCACGTGGGATTTTTGCGTTACGGGGCTTTAGGGCTGATTTCTTTCAGCATCGTCATTTAACACGTCTTTTACCTGTTGAAGCAACATTTCTTTATCCGGTAAATACAAAACATAGGATGAGGCAAAAACCTGATTGCTCAATCCGCCCAATGCGTATTCTGCTTCAATCTCATCTTTTGATGTACATAAAATAATTCCTATCGGGGCATTGTCTGTTTCTTCGTTTATTTCTGTTTTGTAATAATTCAGGTAAGCATTGATTTGACCTACATCGGTATGGTTTAGCTTTCTTGTTTTTAAATCGATCAACACATAGGCTTTAAGTATTTTATTGTAAAACACCATATCAACATAGTTATGCTTGTTTCCAAGTGTTATTCGTTGCTGAGAACCAACAAACATAAAGCCTTTGCCAAGTTCCAGTAAAAAATCCTCAATGTGACGGATTAGTTTTTCTTCAAGATCTTTTTCCAAGATTGGTTTACTTTCCGGGATGCCTAAGAATTCAAAAACATAAGGGTCTTTTATTACATCTGTTGCTGTTTCCAATATTTGCCCTTCCCGTGATAGTTTTAAAACCATTTCTTTATTTGCCTTACCATCAGATAGTAATAGCCTTTCATAAAGAGATGTGTTCATTTGTCTTTGCAGTTCCCTTACACTCCAGTTTGAGTTGATGGTTTCTTTTTCATAAAACGAACGTTTGTCAGTATCTTCCAGCGATATCAGCTCACAGTAATGAGACCAACTCAATTTGCCAGACAGCGTCTGGCATTTTTGATATGTTGTATAAAAGTTTCTCATATTCTGAAGGTTAGAACGTGAAAAGCCTTTGCCTAACTCCTTTGTAAGCTGCCTGGATAGTTTTATCAGTAATTTTGTACCGTACTCTGCCCTTAGGTTGCCTTCCTGGTCTTTCTCAATAATTTGTTTTCCAATATTCCAGTATGATTGTAATAATTCATCATTAACAACTGCACGAACCTTTATACGGGATGTTAGTATGATAGATTTGATCTGCTCTACCAGTTCATTGAAAACATCTTCCGGTTTACGTATTATTTTCATCATCAATATTTTTTCAAAAATAATTATTAAAATTGGAGGTCGCAAAATGCGATACCCAATTTATCCTATTGGATGGTACTTTGTTATATCTTCCTGCAAGTCATCCAGGTCGTTTATCATGTAACTTTCCGTTGAACTTACATACCTGTGCCCTGCCATGTACTGGACTTGCCTTAAATTATAGATTTTCAGCCAATGGGTAATTACACTTGTGCGGATCTGTTTTACTGATATTGCTTTGCCGCCCCTGTTGAGTTGCTTGATCATTTTTTGAATAATGTTGTTAAAACTATCACTTTGCCCGGTGCTTACAAATAGTTTTTCTGATTGCTTTCCTGTTAAAGCCAATATTTCATCCCGGATTTTTAACTTGTATTCCATAATGTCCAGTACCTGATGCGCTTCCAGTTTCATTATCCTTTCATTGCTTTTTCTGCTTCCTGCAACAAATAGTTTCCCTTCTCTTAGTTTTAGGTCTTTTTCTGTTAACCTGCCCAGATCTGCACTTCCCAATCCCTGGTAAATCATAAGCCCCAAAATAACCTTGTTGCGTCTACTTGCCAACTCGCTTGTTTTAAACCAGTTTTGGTTTTTATGCTTGCTGTTTTCATCCGGTATTTTAAAATTGTTGTAAAGGCTCTCAAGTTCTTGTTTGCTTAATATGTGGTAAAGGATTTTTCTTTTAATGCCTTTGATTTGTATTTGTGCTGTTGGGTTTTCCAGCTTCTGATGGGTAAGTGATAAAAAGTTAAAGTAATGTTTTATGCTGTTTACATTGATGCTGATGGTTCTTTGCTTTACATTGTTCCTTCTGCCTTGTATGTAGTGCAATACATCCGAATAACTCACACTTTCAATTGGAACATTTTCCCTTTCTGCCCATTGGATAAATATCTCTGCATTTTTCACATAACACTTTGTGGTATTGGTACTGTATCCTTTGAGCAATAAATATTCGGTAAACTTTTGCTGGCTCTTCAGTTCTTGTTTCAGCTTTTCTGCTTCTGCAACATTTACCGCTTTTACAGGCTGTTTTCTTGTTCTGCTGTCTTTGGTTTTTGCTAACCGTAATTTTCCGCTCATCGTTCGTCCTCCGATAGTTTTGCATACGGATACCTTTGTGCTTTGCTAAATTTTTGTGGCATAAATTCTACTTCTTCCCCATTTAATTCCGATTCCACAAGGTGCGTATAAACTTGGGTGGACTCTAAACTGGTATGCCCCAAAAACCTGCTGATTTTTTCCAGTGCCATTCCGTTTTGCAGCAAGTGTGTGGCAATGCTGTGGCGCAATACGTGAAGCCTTACATCTTTTTGCTGTAGTTCAATATTTTCGGTTCTTTGTTGGAGCAGTTTTAATCTTAACGCCATTGTTTGGGCTTGCATCCTTATTCCTCTTTGACTGATAAAAAAGGCATCCTGTTTTCCGTCTTTCACCAAAGAAGGGCGGGCATCGTAAACATACTCCTGCAAATATTGGCTGTTGGTTTTGTTGAACGGAACAAACCTTTCTTTGTAGGCTTTTCCTTTTATTACGTGCAGTATCCGCCTGTCAAAATTGATGTCTGATAAATCCAGACTGTAGCCTTCGTTTCTTCTTAATCCGCAACCGTAAAAAATAGTCAGTATCGCCCTGTCACGGATTGCAAAGGCTTCAAAGTAATCTTTCATTTTAGCCCCATCGATAAGCTCGGGATAAACTTCAGTTGCTTTGTAGAGTTCTTTGATTTCTTCCTGTGTCAGCCAGATAATTTCTTTGTTGTCGCTGGTTTCCCATTCGATGCCCAGGTATGGAAGCTCAAGCCTGCCGCTTTGCCGTAAATATTCGGCGAACTTGTAAAGTGCCTGTAAATGCTTGTTTAAATAACTGTTGCTTAATCCACCGCCCCTGCGCTGGTTGCTCCT
>PCUL01000449.1 GCA_002771745.1 Bacteroidetes bacterium CG18_big_fil_WC_8_21_14_2_50_41_14 | reverse complement strand
TGGTATTTTATCCATACAAAAACTTTTATCCCACTGTGAGCTATCCGCAGGAAAACTGGAGCAGTTTTTATAAGGCAGGCTTTACCAACGACCATGTATATCCACATTCGCAAATTGTATTTAATGGTGTGGATGGCATCTCCGTCAAGGGGTGTTCCTTTGAAAATCTCCTGCCCTATATCAATAGTCCTCTCTTCACAACAAGAGCCATTAACAGTTACAACAGCGGCTTCAGGGTTTCAGAGCTTACCATGCCCGACCCCGATGATCCTTCTATCCCGACTACCATTAAAGGATTTGAGCAGGGTATTTACGCCATTACAGATTCATATTCCGGCTATATACACATCAGCACATCTGTTTTCGAGGACAACGAAAGGGGAATTTACCTTTGCGGCATCAGCAACCCGGCGATTGTACAGAATGAGTTTTTGGTCCGTACCAAATATTCAAAGTATGAACCGGATATCCCCTTAATAGGATTATATATGGATGCTTTTACAACCGGTTTTACTGTGGAAGAAAACACCTACTACAGCACCGTGGGATATACCGACCTTAAGGAGTTTGACTGTGCCGGCATCACCGTAAATAATACAGGGCAAAATTATAATGAATTGTATAATAACTATTTTGATAACCTTACCGTTGGAATAGCTGCCGGAGGAGAAAACCGTAGTTCAGAGGGCGATGGATTATGTATTAAATGTAATGATTTTAGTAACTGTTTAACTGATATTTATGTTGCCCCGCTATTGAATGAAAATAATGAACCAATTACTGGGCCAACTATTGGAATTGCGGAACTACAGGGAAAACCTGGAAATGGAGAAACTAAAAATCTTGCAGGAAATACATTCAGCAACTTATCCGATCCTAACCTTTACAATTTCGAAAAAGATATAAACTGTGAATACACAGAGTATTTTCATCATGATGTTGAAGGTACTGATGCTAAGGTTAAACCCTTACCTGTTGTAAACATAACTGTTACCGAAGATAATGAATCTGAATATGACAAAGAACTTGCCTGCCCTTCAAATCTTGGCTCAGGAACTGACCCTTTAGTTGAAAAATCAACTTTATCAGCAGAACTTTTGCAAATAATCGCTTATACAGACACATTAAACACAGAAGTTGACGGTGGCAACACTGATCAATTAAATCTTGATGTTTCTACTTCAAACCCTAATCAAACAATTCAATTACGTCAACAGTTGTTGGATGAATCGCCATACCTATCGGACACAGTAATGAAGTCGGCAATCGATAAAGAAAACGTATTACCAAATGCAGTAATAAGGGATGTTCTTACAGCTAATCCACAATCAGCTAAATCAGTAGAAGTTATACAATCTCTTGATAATCGCATTGTCCCCATGCCTGATTATATGCTTTCGGAAGTAATGCAAGGCTTAAATACTTTTGGTGCTAAAGAAGTGCTTGAACAAAAATTAGCAGAACACAGGACAAATTATATCAGGTCTTTTAAAAAAATTGAGCGGTATTACCAATCAGATACTTCTGATCAAGCGGCTTCAGTAGACAGTATTGTTTCATTATGGAGCAATCAGGCTCATTTGGAAAGTAAATATAAACTGGCATTTCACTACCTATCAATCAATGATTCATCAAATCTTTTTAATGAATTGCATAATATTCCGGTTGATTTTGACCTTTCAATAAAACAGCAAAATAGCCATGATTTGTATGAAGATCTTTTTGGAATATTGTGGCAAATGAATAATGACACGACTCAAATTGACAGTACTCAAATAGCTTCATTAATTGATATATCTGACGACTACATGACGGCACCTGGTGTTTATGCTTTAAACTCACTCATAAACAAAAACATAATACATTACAACGAGCCAGTTTACTTTCCTGAATATTTAAAATCTTCAAAAGCTGATAGTTATAATTTTGATATTCAAAACAAGGAGTATATTATTTCGGTTTTCCCAAATCCAGCCGGCGATTATTGTATAATTGATTTTGATTTATCCTTATATGAAGCAGATGCTATTCTTGATATTTGTGATTCGTATGGTCATAAAGTATCATCTTTTAGTCTTCAAAATATTCATTCACAAAAAATAATATCACTTACAGCTTTCTCTTCAGGAGTTTATTTCGTTACGCTTTCAATTAATAACTCATTGAAAGAATCCCACAAATTAATCATTACTAAATAGTTTGGTCATGAAAAAGGCTCTTTTTACAACAATTTGTTGCTTTATCGTATTTATATTACCAGCTCAACAAAGGTGGTCAAATAACTATCTAGAAAGTGAAAATCCTTTTGGAAAGGATTTAAATGAAAGCTATGACAAAGGATACTTATTTACAGGTCGTTTTGGACCAAATTATCCAAACTTTAACTGGCTTATTAAAACTGATATAAATGGAAATTTACTATGGAAAAAAGTGTTAGGTGAGTTAAATAGTTACTCTTCTCTTGCCGATGACATTTGCCTTGATAATTCGGGCAATATATATTTATCAGGTTCAACAAATTTTTACGGAGATGATAACTCAGATCCAATTATAATGAAATTAAATCCTTGTGGAGAAAAAGTGTGGTGTAGGGTATTTATTGAAGAAGGAAATAATTATTGCTCTGATGTAGTCTTAACGCCAGATAAAGATGTTGTTGTATTGTTAAAATACATGAATACAATTCATATTTCAGATAGAATATGTCTGGCAAAATTTGACTCATCTGGTAACCTTCTTTGGAATCAGTGCTTTAATGGGTCTGACAGCTCTGTTCATAATGAAGAGGCCAGGGAAATTACTTTAACACCAGAAGGAGGTTTTTTGTTAACAGGTGAATGTTACTATGAATCACCTGACCCACCACATGCGTGGTGGATTAAACCATATTATATAAAAGTTGATTCTGCAGGCAATTTTGAATGGGAAATGGTTGTTCATGATGAAATTATTGACAAAGGGGGTGCTGCCTGGAATACCGTGTTAAGTTCTGATAGAAATTATTACTATTCATCGATTAGCCATTATTACCATCCGCCTTTTGGTGATGCCCCTGCGTTGCTAAAAATGGACCTAAACGGTAGTATTATTGACATTTATGACCTCGCCCCAGTAGGTGAGTATGGTAAAATGGTTCAAGCAAAATTTATTACAGATACAACACTTATGGCTAGTGCAACGTGGGGCGACGGAGGAGGTCCAGAAGCTGTAATTATTGATACACTTGGCAATATCCAATATTCATTACAGTTACTGGATAATGAATGGATGGCAAATACAGAAGTAACTTTTGACAAAAAACTGCTATTCTTAACAAAGATTCATGATCAAAATGACAATTTCAGTACCTACCTCTTCAAGCTTAACCAACAACTCGGAAGCGATACCCTATACACCCAATTGTTTAACTACGACAGCCTCTGTCCGAACCAAATCGTGAGCGATACCATTCCCATAGAAGGCTGTGGGTTGATAGTGGGGATGGAGGAATTGGTTGACGGAAACAATAATAAAATACCTGAGTTGCTAATTTATCCAAGCCCCGCACAAAATCAATTTACACTTCAATGTGAGGCCTTGAATGAATCCTCAACAAAAGCTGAGATATATGATCTGTACGGCCAGAGAGTAATGTCCCTTGAAATTCCCAAAGGACAAACCGAAACAACTGTTAAAACTGAAGGATGGCAAAAGGGCGTGTATTTGGTTCAGGTGTGGAGAGCCGGTGGTACCTTAGTCAGTGGAAAGGTGGTGATAGAATAGCAACCAGTTGGTTGCCTTTTTACCGCAAGGTACGATTCCTCAATTTACCCCCTTCTGTTAACATCCTCTTGTTAGTTCTTCGACATGATTTTTGCCGTTGTGCCGAATAATTAGGCTAATTTTGTGGATGGATCACCAAAATGCCGGTATATATGAAGAAAAATCTCCTGACACTTATTGTAGTTCTCCTTGTTGCCGGTGCCATTGCAGCCTATTTTTACCGCAATCATTTTGCTGTTACTGATGGCGATTACTGGTCATTGGTGTCACAGGACGCTGCCCTGGTGCTGGAATTGGATGATCCTCAAACGACCTTTTTAAAAATACTGAACAACAATGCCATAGG
>PCUL01000277.1 GCA_002771745.1 Bacteroidetes bacterium CG18_big_fil_WC_8_21_14_2_50_41_14 | reverse complement strand
ATTGAAACATGAAGAAAATTTTACTTTTTGCAATCGCACTTGGGTTTGTAAGTGTGGGGATTGCTCAGGTTAGCCAGTATGCTCCAAAAGCCTGGTACAAAACCGTTAAGCAAAATAACAAGGTGTATATTGCCGAACAGGAATTTTCCTTTACCGGTGAAATTAACCCTACCGTAGCCAGCGATCGGGCCGCCGATAAGGTAATTGGCGAAACCTGGTACGACTTGCAGTCGAATTCATCCATGGCCAACAGGATTTACGCCTTTGATGACGGTACCATTGGCGCTACCTGGACAAGAGGGATGACTCCAACTGGGTATGCTGATCGTGGAACCGGTTATAATTATTTTGATGGAACCAATTGGGGAGCCTATCCTAGCGAACGTATTGAAGATGTTCGCACAGGATGGCCTAGCATAGCTCCTTACGGTCAAAATGGTGAAATCGTTGTTTCGCACCTTGGTGCAAATGGCCTCAAATTTAGCTGGCGCGAAAACAAAGGCACAGGCACCTGGAACTATTTTACCCTCGCAGGTCCTGCAGCAGCAGCAGACTTGTTATGGCCCCGTATGATTACCTCCGGTGAAAACCATGACGTGATTCACGTGATTGCCTGTGCCGGTAATCAGGTAACCTATGAAGGTTTGACCATGGCCCTGCTTTATTCACGTTCCTCCGATGGTGGCCTTACCTGGGATCCCGAAAACGTAATTCTGGATGGTCTGGGTTCAGACTATACAAACGGCTGGGGCGGTGATGATTACTGCTGGGCACAGCCTATGGGCGAAACCCTTGCCTTTGTTGCCTTTGGCGGCGTAGCTGACGGTGTGTTGATGAAATCGACCGATGGTGGCGACAACTGGACCAGAACTACTTTCTACCAGAGCCCTGATCCTTTTTTTGATGGTAATGGCGGCGACCTTCCACAGTGTGGTGGTGGTGACGGATACAATGCCGTGGCACTGGATGACGAAGGCATGGCCCATATAGCCTTTGGACGTCAGATTCATTTGGACGATACCCCGGATGATGCTACCTGGTCATATTTTCCTTACTCCGATGGATTGGTGTACTGGAACGAAACCATGCCTGCGCTTGATACAGCCATGATTCAGGCAGATATCCTTCCTTCAGACTGGACAACCATGAACCTGTATCAAAATGGAAACCTGGCTGCCTGGACTCAGGAGCACGGTACTGATACCATTGTGGGCGTTGCACCTTATTTTGCTTCACTTACCAGTATGCCACAACTCGTGATAACACGCGATGCATTTGGAACGCAAATCGTACAGGTATTTTATTCGGCTGTTTCCGTTGGTTTCGATAACAGCGAATTTAACTTCCGCCATATCTGGGGTCGTTTTACCGAGGGTGACGGCAGGTTTAGCGCGTTTACAGATTATACAGGTGATGTATTCCATATCTTTAGCGAGTGTGTTTATCCAAGTGTAGCTCAAACCATGCCCGACAATAAATATCATATTCTATATGAAACTGATAACATGCCCGGAAATAGTTTGCAACCAACTACACCTACCCATGATCCTGTTTTAAATAACATGGTTTACCTGACAGTTAGCCCACTTCCTGTTGATGTAAACGAAAATGTTGTTCAGTCACTCGAAATTTCACAAAACTATCCAAACCCATTTAGTGGTAAAACTTATGTTGAAGTAACCCTGAACAAGGCCTCCAATGTAAGCATGGAAGTTTATACCTTAACGGGGCAAAAGGTGGCCATGAACGACTACGGATTTAAATCCGCAGGTTCGCACAATATAGCCATCGACGGCAGCCAACTCACCACCGGAATTTATTTCTACACCGTAACTGCAGGTGAAAGCAAAGTAACCCGCAAAATGATGGTTGACTAATCGCATCCAACTTTTTTAAAAAAAGAGGTTCCGGCAGGAGCCTCTTTTTTTTATTTCTGCAAAATCTGAAAAAAATAGTTTAAGTTTGTCACTCACAGAAAATGATCTTTTGTTAAACTAATTAATTAAACCATGAAGAAAATGATACTCATTGCACTGGCTATGTGTTTTGCCGGTGCCGGCATAGCCCAGGTAGCTCAATACAAGCCAAAAGCCTGGTACAAAAACGTAAAACAGATCAACAGGGTGATGAATGACGAACCCGGTTCTCCTTATGCGGTCGAACTGAATCCTACCGTTTCCAATTCACGTGCTGCCGATGTGGTGATTGGCGATAGCTGGTACGACAACCAATCGAATGCCGCCATTGGCACCCGGATTTTTACCTTTGACGATGGTACCATGGGGGCCACCTGGATCAGGGGGATGACACCTACTGCCTATGCTGATCGTGGTACCGGATATAATTATTTTGATGGAACCAGTTGGGGTGCCATACCAACCGAAAGGGTGGAAGAGGTGCGCACCGGATGGCCTAGCTATGCTCCTTATGGTATCAATGGTGAAATTATTTGCGCACATACCGGAGGAAACGCTGGTCTCCAGTTTAGCTGGCGTGAAAACAAAGGCGAAGGCGACTGGAATTACTTTACCCTTGCCGGACCGGCTGCTCAACCTGATTTAACCTGGCCTAAAATGATGACCTCAGGCGAAAATAATGAGGTGATTCATGTAATTGCTTGTGCCGGTGCAGCTGTAGCTTACGAAGGACTGACCAACGCACTGCTCTATTCTCGTTCTATGGATGGAGGCCTCACCTGGGATCCCGAAAATGTCGTCCTCGATGGCATGGGTTCTGATTATACCAGCGGATGGGGTGGTGATTCCTATTCGTTCGCACATCCTGTGGGCAATACCCTTGCCTTTGTTGCATTTGGTGGTATAAAAGATGGTATTGTGATGAAATCAACCGATGGAGGTGACAATTGGGAACGGATTCTTTTTTATGAAAGCCCCGATCCTTACTTTGATGGCAACGGTGGTAACCTGCCACAATGCGGGGGCGGTGATGGTTACAATGACATTGTCATCGACGATCAGGGCATGGTGCACGTGGCCTTTGGACGCCAGATTCATTTGGATGATACCCCGGATGATGATACCTGGTCGTATTATCCCTACTCAGATGGATTGGTGTATTGGAAGGAAGGCATGCCCATACTCGATACAGCCATGATCCAATCGGATATTTATCCTGAAGACTGGACAACCATGAACCTTTATCAAAGCGGCATGTTGGCTGCCTGGACACAACCTCATGGTAATGATACCCTCATTGGTGTTGCCACATACCAGGCCTCGCTCACCAGCATGCCTCAATTGGTGATAACCCGTGATGCCTTTGGAACACAAATCGTTCAGCTATTTTATTCCGCGGTTTCAGTCGGCTTTGATAACAGCGAATTCAATTTCCGTCATATCTGGGGCAGGTTTACCGAAGGCGATGGCAGGTTTAGTCCTTATACTGATTATACAGGTGATGTATTCCATATTTTTAGCGAATGTGTTTATCCCAGCGTAGCTCAGACCATGCCCGATAATAAATTTCATATGTTGTATCAAACGGATAACATGCCCGGGAACAGCATTATACCTACCCCGCCATCACACGATCCGGTTTTAAACAACATGGTTTATCTGGAAATCAGTCCACTACCGGTAAATGTAACCGACAATGTAGCACAATCGCTCGAAATTTCACAAAACTTTCCCAATCCATTCAATGGGAAAACTTATGTTGAAGTAACATTAAACGAAGCCTCCAATGTGAGCATGGAAGTTTATACCCTCACCGGACAAAAAGTGGCCATGAGTGATTACGGATATAAAACTACCGGATCGCACACCATCGCCATTGATGCAAGTCCGCTCAATACCGGTGTTTATTTCTACACCATTACTGCCGGCGAAAGCAAAGTAACCCGCAAAATGATGGTTGAATAATCTTTAATTGTTTCAATTATGAGAAGGCTCCCGAAAGGGAGCCTTCTTTTTGGTGTTTGAGTGAAAAACAGCCAGAATCTATCTCTATAAATGTTTACGCATCTAGTGTTTCACGCAAAGATCGCGAAGATGAATCACGCGAAGGGCGCAAAGAGTCATATAGCTCATGGCAGCATGTCTGTTATATCCGTTCTATCATCGCTCCCAGTTGCTGCAACCGGCCTTCAATATTCTGGTATCCACGGTCGATTTGTTCA
>PCUL01000203.1:64804-70850 GCA_002771745.1 Bacteroidetes bacterium CG18_big_fil_WC_8_21_14_2_50_41_14 | reverse complement strand
CTGCCTGCGCCAATGATACTGCCCCTGTGGTGGAAAAGTAGGTCGTCGCCAAAGACATAAAATAGCTTGCCCTGAAAAGGACAAGCTTTTTTTTTGTGACTGGATTTTTGGTTTATTTAACTAAATATAGAACTATTCCAGACCTTGTATTTTTATTCCAAAAAACGCCTCTTTTTTTATTATCCGTACACCATTTTTTTGTTATTGATTGTCTTGTTATTAATAGAGATTAAAAATTTGCGCAATAAGGCTATAAATATTAAGAAAAGCTGTAAATTGTGCCTTCTTTTTAAGAATTCCATAGTTATGAGCATATTAAAGTAATAAAGTATGAAACGAAAAAATTTACCTTTAAGCTTAGTGTTGATTACCATTGTTTTAGCAGGAATTATCCTGGGTTTTGTCAATTATAAAAGTGGGGGTTATGCCTCATTGATTAACGACGAAGAAGACGCAGTGGTAACAACTATTAAGACATCTTCGGATTATTTGGCTATGATTAGAAACAATCAGTCAAGCGGAGTTATTACACCAGAAGATTATAATAAGGTGCAAAATCAACTTGAGGCATTCGATTCACAGCGAGCCGAATCTCAATTAAAGTGGTCGCAATTAGGACCTGATAATTTTGGCGGACGCACCCGGGACATTATTTTTGATAACAAAAGTGAGAATTCCACGGTTCTGTATGCAGCCGGAGTTTCAGGTGGAATATGGAAATCAATCAATACGGGTATCACCTGGACTAAAGTCAATCAGGCATCTTATAACTTGAATGTTAGCTGTATGGAGCAAGATGCTGACGGTGTTATTTATGCCGGTACAGGCGAACTGTTCAATGCCCAGGATTTCTCTGGCTTGGCTGAAATGGGGTATACTTCCGGGTTTATGGGTCAGGGTATTTATCAATCAATTGATGGCGAAAACTTTCACTTGCTGCCTGCTACCGCACCTACTTTTAATAGTATGTCCAGCGACTGGGCTTATATTAATGAGTTGGCTGTTAACCAGGGAACCAATGGCGTTTTTGCCGCCACGAATACAGGACTAAAATATAGTGCTGATAAAGGTGTATCCTGGGTTACAGTAAAAGATACTGCCGGAACTGATTTAGTGGAAAACGCTTATGATGTTCAGGTTTCTTCCAGTGGAAGCGTTATTGCAGCAATTGGAAACAAATGTTATGTTTCATCGGATGGGGCTATTGATGGTTTTAAGCTCAAATCTACTGGTGACTCGGTAAGTTTACCTGTAGCCAGCGATGTTCGGAGAATTGAATTTGCTTATGCACCTTCTGATCCCAATATTGTGTATGCAAGTGTAATTAATAAGTTTGGTTCAAACTTCGGTATTTATTTATCCGAAGATAAAGGGGATACCTGGAGGGTTATTTTACCTGGTACACCAGCTGTTGTTGTTTTTTATGGACTCGGTGTTTATAATAACGTGATTAAAGTTTTCCCCAACAATCCAAATAAAATTCTATTGGGGGGCCTTGATCTTTGGGAAGGTACAAAAGTTCAGGAAACAGGGTTCTATTCCTGGGTTACGGTTTCTGATTTTTTCTCCGGGAATTTCTCTCCTACATACCTGCATTATAGTCAACACGCCATTACCTTTAGACCTGGCTATAACAATACCTTTTTTGTTGGTAATGATGGCGGAGTCTTTATCGGAAATGTTACTTCAAATGTGTACAGCTACCAAAGCAGTAACCGGAATTACTTTACAACGCAGTTTTATAATGTAGCTGCTTCGGGGCAGGAAAATTATGTTCTTGGTGGCGCCCAGGGCAATGGTTCGATTCTTATAACTAGTGATGGAAATACTTCTAAGCAAGGTGAGATGGTACTTGGCGGAGATGGTGGAGCCTGTGCCCTTTCACTGATTAACAAAAAAATTATGGTCGTAAATGGTGGGGGAAGTAATCTGTTTCGTACAGAAGACGCTGGCTTTACTTACTCAGGTCAGTTTTTAGACGGACTTACCTTATCAGGTACCTTCTTTAATACTCCCTTGGCTCTTTGGGAGAGTTTCGATAACCCAAACAGCCGCGACACCTTAGTTTATCACGCTAGAAAAGTGATCCCCGGTGGTACACGCATACAGGTGTTAAGTAAAAACAGCCTTCAGCCTTTTTATTATACCACCCCAACCGATGTTAACTTAAACATCGGTGACTCGTTAAAGATTCGTGATGTTGTATCCTCCAGACTTTTTATCGCAAGCGATAACGTTGTTGGGATGACAAAAGAGCTTCATCTGTTTGCCAAAGAGCCTGAGTGGTTTATCATAGCCAATGCAGCGGTGAGTAATTTTATTGGTGACCCGCAATGTTTGGCCTATTCATCAGATGCCAATCATTTGTTTGTTGGAATGCGTGATGGACGTTTATATCGATTATCAAATCTGGCTTTGGCATATAACTATGCCCGTGCTGATGTAAATAGTTCTGAATGTATCGTTGCAACCCAGGAAATTCCTTTGTACATACCTGGTACCACAACACCAATTACTCAGGTAGTCACCTCCGTATCTGTCGACCCAAGCAATCCTAACAATGTGATGGTCACTTTGGGCAATTATGGAAATGAACATTATGTTCTCTTTACAGAGAATGGCTTAGATGAATTTCCTGTGTTTACCAGCCGACAAAATAATCTGCCACAGATGCCGGTTTATTCCTCTATCCTTGAAATGGCGAATCCGGACATGGCTATAATTGGTACTGAGCACGGTGTTTTCGTGAACGAAAATATCCACAGTACTTCATCGCAATGGGTGAAAGAAGACAGCCTGATGGGTAGTGTGCCAGTGTTCCAGCTACAACAACAGAATGTGGCAAAGGTTGCCGACACTGTGATTTTTGTAAATGGGTCGGAGATTTCGACCGTTGTTTTCCCAGGAACAAGTAACTACGGAATTATTTATGCCGCTACCTTTGGCCGTGGACTTTTGCGCTCGAACACTTATCGTAAACCGGTTGCAATAGATGAGCATGATTTGGGTGATATTTCCCAAATCAGCGAGCTTAAAATGTATCCAAACCCGGTTATAGACCGTGCCACCATTGAATTGGCCGTTGATCAAAATGCTGATATAATACTAACCATATATGATATTGCGGGGCGACAGGTTGATCAGCAATCGTCCAGCGTTCATAAAGGTGATAACAAGATCCAGCTAAACTTGAGTGATCTTAATACAGGAGCTTACGTAATTACTGCCATGGTGGGGAATGCTAAGTATTCGCAGAAATTTATCGTGAAATAATTTGATTGAAATAATAAAATTGAAGGATATGAAAAAGATTTATTCAGTGTTGGGCTTTTTGATGTTAATGTCGTTGGCACTATCAGCACAAACAAAGATATATGCCCCAACGCTTAAAGCCCCGGAGAATGGTAAAATAAACCAAATGCCTGATGTGGTGCTTGATTGGCAGGCTGTAACAGGAATTACCCTGGATATTACCTACGAAGCTCAATTGGCATCTAATATCGATTTTAGCGATGCAGTTACCTTTCCACAGACGGACTTAACTTCAGTACAAACTTCAGACCTGATTTTTGGCCAACATTACTATTGGAGAGTACGTGCCTTCGATCAGAATGATCCTTCTGATTGGTCACAGACATTTTCCTTTCAGGTTGTCTGGACTGTATCGCTACGTTCGCAACCAAGCGATGGAGCCATCGTGGATTCTGATCCTGAAATTACCTGGAACCCAATTACCGGAATTACAAAATATCAGTTTCAGATTGATACGGAATATGCGTGGCACACCGTTGCAAGTGGAGTGAGTACCTCACTTAACTCCAGTTATGTTTTGAATGAAGGCGATATATGGGCTGTAGGTGATGGGGGTATCATTTTACATTATGATGGAACTTCCTGGACTTCTAGCGAAAGCGGGGTGACAGAAGATTTAAAGGATGTTTATTTTGTTGACGCTACTCACGGATATGTGGTTGGAACCTCAGGTACTATTCTGTTTTATGATGGGTCTTCCTGGACAACACAATCTTCCGGTATTAACAGTGATTTACTTGGTGTTAGTTTTGCTGATGCCGATAAAGGTGTTGCAGTAGGTGCCGGGGGTAAAATTGTTGTTTATAATACCGGGATATGGTCTGAAACCACCAGTAGTATTGAAACTGATATTTATGATGTGGCCATGGTTTCAGAAAATAATATCTGGGCCTGCGGTTTGAGTAAAAAAGTACTTCACTTTGATGGTACTACCTGGACGAATCAGGTTGTTGGAACAAAAGATTTTTACGCGATCAGTTTTCAGGATGATAACAATGGTTGGATTGTTGGTAAAGGCGGAACGATTTATCATTATGATGGTGCCGCCTGGATTGAAGAAAATTCCAATACAAACAATGACCTTTATAGCGTTAGCACCTATGATTATAAAGGTTATGCCGTTGGTAAAAGTGGCACCATCCTGGCGCTGGATGGTGGATGGGCAGCTGTTTCGTCAGGAACAACCAAGGCTTTGCAAGGAGTATCTGTTCTTGGAAGTTATGGCGTTATTGTTGGAGCTTCAGGAACCATCTTACTAAAAACTGATGAAGGGTTTAACGGCCCAGCACTCAAGACAATTACACTTTCGTCTGATATAACGGCCTATAAATTATCAAACTTACTTTACGACCAAACCTATTATTATCATGTCCGTGCAATTCATAATGGTGATACATCCGCATGGTCGCAGGTTAAATCAATGACAACAAAAGCCACCGTGACACTCGTAAAGCCCACAAATCAAATGGTGACTGATTTATTAATTCTTTTTGAGTGGTCGAAATATGAAGGTACAATGGAATATATTATTGAGGTCGATGATAATTCAAATTTTACAAATCCTTCTTTGTTTTATTCTGATTCCAATTCCATTTACTTAATCAGCAGTTATTTTGGAACAGAATATTTTTGGCGTGTTGCGGCTAAGAATGCCTTCGATATTTCAGACTGGTCAACCCCGTTCTCGTTCACTACAAAAAATAGTACCACCCTATTGACTCCTGCTGATGGCCAGATTGATGTTTCTTCTTGTCCCAAGTTCACTTGGACTGAAATCATTGGTTCCCCGGAATATGAACTTTTAATTTCCAAAACATCAGATTTTACAGATCCCCTATCCGCAATTGCCCAAACGCCATTTTTGCAATGTGCCGCACAAATGGAAAAGAATACGGTGTTTTACTGGAAAGTTCGTGGAGTTACCTTGCTTGATAGTTCAAATTGGAGCCCTGTTTGGTCGTTTAAAACTGAAGGGTATATTGGTATTGATGAGTACCTGAACAGCGAGGCTGTTTCTATTTATCCGAACCCAAATAGTGGAGACTTTACCCTTTCGTTAGAAAGTTATTCTTCTGATGAATATGGTATTAAGGTGATTGATATTGCGGGAAGAAGCATTTATATAAACACCATCACGTGTTTGCCTGGTGCCAATCAGCTGAACATTTCCTTGCCAAATATCCAACAGGGTATGTATACACTGATGATCTCAAGAGGTGATGAATCGATTACACAAAAGATGTTGGTAAAGTAATAACAACCGATTTTAAAAATCAATAAGGCTTCCCTGAAAAGGGGAGCCTTTTGTTTTTAATACTTGTTGAATCGTTTCCCTAAGCTAAAGTTTAGAAATATTCCCGGAAAAAAAATTTGGTTGTTGTCATCAGCCATAATGTTTAACCCGGTGGGCAATATATCAATGGCGGCTCCCACCTCAAGGGATTTAACCAGGGTGTTTCTGGTTCCAAATTCAAAATTTAAACCTGTCTTTAAATACAACCCCGGATGTAAGGTGATTTCGTCTAACCCGGTGGAAAAGGGTGCTCTTCCATATATATAAGTAGATGAGTGCTTCCCGGCATCAAATCGTTCGGTTACTAAAATGAAATTGGTGCCATCTCCGGTAACATCTTCGATAATATAGAGATAATAAGGCTTGGCAATACCGAGTGAAAATCCGCCGCCATACATAAACCTTAACTCAACACCTCCCCAATATGGCTTTTGGTTGAGT
>PCUL01000203.1:0-64715 GCA_002771745.1 Bacteroidetes bacterium CG18_big_fil_WC_8_21_14_2_50_41_14 | reverse complement strand
TGGATTGATCATTTTCACCTGCTTGTACGAGCGCATACTGAAAAATTCGATTTCAAACATGCGTGTTTTAAAATAGGTGAGCCGTTTTCCTGTTCTGAAATTGGCTCCAAAACCCAAATTATGAAAGGTGAGGCCGTAAGTGATTTGCTTGTTATATAAAATTTTGTTTTCTAAGGTATCAATTTCTTCGGTATCAAATTGACCTAATACAGTTAACCCGGAAAACAACAATAAAATGATTAACGGTATTTTCCGGGAATAATGCATTTGTATAAGAATTCTATTTGATGAGATCATCAAATATCAACCAAAGGCTTGCCAAAGCACAAGGGTAAACTTAATACTTGGCTTCTTTTTGATACTTTTGTGTTTCGCCGTAAGCTGCACATTTGCTGGAAGATTTACAGGAACTGGCAAGTACAACAATGAGTAAAACGGTTGATATCAGGACGATTAATTTTTTCATAACTTTACTGAATAATAATTGTTAGCTATCGACAAAGGAAAGCACATTTTGCTTAATTAACAAGATTTTTATGATTTTATTGCCCCTTATGGTTAAAAATTTACAAATGACTAGAAATAACGTTGAAATTGAAGAAAGTTGGAAGCAGGTCCTGTCGGAAGAGTTTGACAAACCTTATTTTTTAAAACTGGTAGATTTTATCAAAGCAGAAAAAAAACAACAGATTATTTATCCTCCCGGGCCGAAGATATTCTCCGCCTTCGCACATACGCCTCTTTCAAAAGTAAAAGTGGTTATTCTTGGACAAGATCCTTATCATGGCGAGGGACAAGCTCATGGTTTGTGTTTCTCAGTGCCGGATGGTATTGCTATTCCTCCATCATTAAAAAATATTTATCAGGAGCTAAAAGACGATTTGGGAATAGAAGCACGCAAGTCTGGTAACCTTGAAAACTGGGCCGATCAGGGAGTGTTGTTGCTCAATACTACACTCACTGTCCGCCGGGCGGCACCTGCTTCTCACGCGGGGCAAGGTTGGGAAACATTTACCGATGAAGTAATTAAAGCCATTTCCCTCAAAAAGAATGACGTTGTTTTTATCCTTTGGGGAAATCATGCAAAGAAAAAGCAAGTTCTAATCAACACCACTAAACATGTGGTTTTAACGGCGGCCCATCCTTCGCCTTTATCCGCTTATGCTGGTTTTTTTGGATGCAAACATTTTTCAAAAACAAACAACATTCTCAAAAAGATAGGTTTAGAACCTATTCGTTGGTAAATATTTTATTGTGAAAAGTTAACGGTGTAATTAATTTTGTAGTTTTACCCCGCATAACTTAAAAATATTTATTTATGAGAAAAATTACACTGTTTTTGTTGTCATCGTTGCTTTTTTCCATGACAATGTATGCAGGCGGATATCAAGTGCGCTTGCAAGGAAATAAGCAGAACGGAATGGGACTAGTGGGTACTTCATTAAACATGGGATCCAGTTCTATCTTTTACAACCCTGGGGCTCTCTCTCTAATGAAAGACAAACTTCATTTTGAATTGGGAGCAAGCGGGATTATGTCCAACGTTGATTTTCAACGTGCCGGGTCAAATGAAAATTACCAGACAGACAATCCAATGTCAACACCTTTTTATGTTTATGGTGCAGGCAAAATTAACGACATGATTGCTGTTGGGGTTGGGGTTTACACTCCTTATGGCAGTACATCAAAATGGGACGATGATTGGACAGGTAAATTGTTGATTCAAAACATTGCGCTCAAAGCCATCTTTGTTCAGCCAACTATTTCGTTTAATTTCAATGAGAAGTTTGGTATCGGGGCCGGATTTATTCTGGCCATGGGTGATGTGGAAATTAATAAAGCCTTGAATTATTCTGGTGATGCAGAAGCTAACCTGAAAGGTTCAACCACAAGTTATGGTTTTAACATCGGCGCCTTTTATAAAGCCAGTGAAAAGCTTGCGTTTGGAGTGGATTATCGCTCAGAAATAATGATGAAAATGGAAGGTGGTGATGCAACGTTCACCGTTCCATCAGCTTTGCAGACTACCATTCCAAAAGCCAACAAATTTGATGCAGAACTACCCCTGCCGGCTAACCTCGACTTCAGTGTTTCTTATCAGGCCACTGAGCAGTTGCTGCTTGCATTCGAACTCGACTGGGTGATGTGGGGAACATACAAATCCCTCGACTTTACCTTTGAGGAACAAGGAGCCTTGTTAAATTCAACCAACCCACGCGAATATAAGGACACTTTTATTCCACGTATTGGTGCTCAGTATAGCTTAAACGATCAATTTCAACTCAGGGCTGGTATGTATTACGACCAATCGCCTACAAACGAGAAGTATTTTACCCCTGAAACGGTAAGCTTAAACACTTTTGCTTATACCCTTGGCCTTTCATACAGTCCCATCGAAAAACTGAGTATTGATGTTTCGTTTTTACAACTATTTGGTCAAACAGCAGAAAAGGAATATACTCCAAGTAACTTCAAAGGAACTTATCAAACAATCGTTTATATTCCCGGAATTGGTGTAAGCTTTAAGTTTTAATTTTAAAAAGAAAGAATCATGAAAATTAGATATTTATTTTATTTGGCATTGCTGGCTTTTATTGTTTCATGTAAGCCTGAAGTCAATGAATTTACCCCAAGCAACGGATCTGCCGATTTTAAAACTTATGTGGCACTTGGTAATTCGCTTACAGCTGGTTATGCTGATGGCGCACTTTATACATCGGGACAAAGCTATAGCTGGGCCAATATTTTAGGGCAGCAATTAACTACGGTAGGAGGACAACCCTTTGTTCAACCTGTAGTGACAAGCGAATTTGGCGTATTGCCCGGAAAAAGAAAACTTGGTTTTAGTGTCGATTGCCTTGGTGTAACCAGCCTGGGGCCTGTTTTGGATAATGGAGAACTCGATCCCTGGTCAAATCACATCGATTATGCAGTAAATAACATGGGTGTTCCCGGAGCCAAAGTTGCTCATTTACTGGCTCCTGGTTATGGAAACGCCGCGAACCTGCAAGCAGGCTTGGCGAATCCATATTTTGTAAAGTTTGCTGCATCTCCTGATATTTCAGTGGTTGCTCAGGCCATGTCCATGTCGCCTACTTTCTTTTCTCTTTGGATTGGAAATAACGATGTACTGGGTTATGCTACATCAGGGGGAGCCGGCGATGTTATTACTCCGACTGAGCAGTTTGGACAATATTATAATATGTTGGCTCAAACCCTGGTCACTGGTGGTGCAAAGGGGGTTCTTGCCAATATTCCTAGTATTACCAATGCGGCTTTTTTTACAACCATTCCTTATAATGTAATTGCCATCCCCGATTCGATGCAATACGCGGTAGATTTTTTAAACGCGAGTTACGCACCTTATAATGCCGCAATGGAACAAATGGGTAAACTTTACCGCATTCATTTTGAGTTAGGCCCCAACCCAATGGTTATTATGGATCCGGGCATGGAAGGTGTTCCGGCACAATTGCAGTTCCGCCAAATGACTTCCAATGAACTTGCTTTGTTGACCCTGCCTCAGGATTCCATTAAATGTGCTACCTGGGGAAGTGGTGTTCCTGTGCCAAACCAGTACATCCTGACCGAAGCTGAAATTGACAACATTACCGCAGCCACCATTGCTTTTAATAACATCATTAAACAAACTGCAGATGTTAACGGCCTGGCATTCGTTGATTTTAACGCCATTATGGTTGATATTTCTGCCAATGGTTTAATCTTCGACGGTATTACATTCTCCACAAAATTTGTAACCGGAAACTTGTTTTCACTGGATGGAATTCATTTGACACCTCAGGGAAATGCCCTGGTAGCAAACTATTTTATCGATGCTATCAATGCACAATACACCGCCCAGATACCAAAAGTATCCGTAGCGAACTATCCCCCTATTGTGTTTCCATAATTTTTAAAAAAAAGAAGCGGGTCGTTTAGGCCCGCTTTTTTTTTGATGGTTTACCAACTATAATCACATTCGTTCCACAACTTACGCTGCTCGTCCGTGGTGATGTTCTTCGCCTCGTCGGGAGTGTATTTGTTTGATGTTTTTGAATACATGCAATCACAGAAATCGGTGGCGTCACGATCTTCAACTCCCCGGTCTGTCATAAATTTCATACAATTCGATTTCCATTCTTTTTGTTGATCGACACTCCAGCTCGATTGCTTGGAATCGCAATTACAAGCACTGATCATCAATAGAAAGCCTGTGATTAACAAGGCTGCTTTTAAGGTTTTCATAGGTTTAAGATTTTATTTTATGACACATTGTGATTTTTTCCCCATCGCAGAAGTCAAAAGTAAAAAATTATTCAACGTAAATGTCTTTACATTTGCCAATTAAACTACTGATCACATTGATATTTATGAGGAAAATTTTATTTGTCACCAATAATCAACATAAATTGATTGAAATAAAGACCATTTTAAATGGTATAATGGAGGTCTTAAAGCTAAGTGATATCCATTTTTATGAAGAAATTCCTGAAACAGGGCAAACGCTTAAAGAGAATGCTTCACAGAAATCACATGCCATTTTCGATCAATTTCAAATTGACTGTTTTTCGGATGATACAGGACTCGAGATTGATGCTTTAAATGGACGGCCCGGTGTTTATTCAGCCCGATATGCTGGTGAAGGGTGTTCTTTTCACGACAACGTGGTGAAGGTGCTCAAAGAGATGGAAAATGAAACAAACAGGCTGGCCAGGTTTCGAACCGTTATTTCATTGATTTTAAATAAGAAAGAATATTTTTTCGATGGAGTAGTGGAGGGTGAAATCACCCGGTTTGAAATGGGAAATTCCGGCTTTGGCTACGATCCTATTTTTCGTCCGTTGGGGTTTAATAAAACGTTTGGTGAAATACCTGACGATGAAAAGAACGCCATTAGTCACAGGGGAAAAGCAGTACAGAAATTAGCATCATTTTTATCTGAAAGGATTTGAATGCGATCCACTAAAACATTGCTTCAATAGCGGTTGAGAAAAGTTCGCCTATTGACATTCCCATGGCATTGGCTTGCTGAGGAAGAATGCTCGCGTTTGAGATGCCCGGTACGGTATTGATTTCGATAAAATAGATTCCGTTTGCCGAAACAATATAGTCAATCCTGACAAAACCTTTGCAATTCAACTCTCTGTACAAAAATGCCGACAAAGCTTTAATGTCGAGTTCTGCTTGTAATGGAAGGTTCACAGGAGGCGTTATTTCATCGGCCATCCCTTTGGTATATTTGGCCTCATAATCGAAGAATTCTTTTTTGCTAATAATTTCGGTCAATGGAAAAACAATCAACTCCTTCTTCTTCATAATCAATCCACAGGCTATTTCCCTTCCATCAATAAATTCCTCAATAATAACGCGGTCGCCTTCTTTAAAGGCAATGGAAATTGCACCGGGCAATTCTGAACTGTTTTTCACCTTTGTGATCCCCACGCTTGAACCGCTACAGGCTGGTTTTATGAATAGTGGCAGACCCAGGCTTTTGGTTATTTCGGCATAGGGTATAGGATCGCCTTTTACGTAAGTTAAAGATTTTGCAAGGGTGATACCATAAGAAGACACAAATTTATTGCACAAAAACTTGTTGAATGTGAGTGCTGAGACATCCGCGCTACAGGATGTATAAGGCAACCCCAGCATGTCGAAGTACCCAAGTAACTTGCCATCTTCTCCGGGAGTGCCATGGATGGCATTAAAAATTCCATCAAACCTGATTTTTTTACCATCTATTAAGGAAATTGAAAAATCTCCGCGGTCTATTTCAACTGTTTCCCCGGATTTATCTTTGTAATACCAGCGGTCTCTGGTAATCACAACCAGATAACCTTTAAACCGTTTTTTATCGAGATTGTCAGCAACTACCTGAGCACTTTGGATAGATATTTCATACTCACCCGAATAACCTCCACATACAATAGCAATATTTTTCATTTCCACCCGATTATTTGTTAATAAATCAATAGCAATTGATAGCCCAAAGGTAGACGCTTTTTTAGTTCGTTGTGTTTTATTCACCACGATTCATCTTCAAATCTCACGGCAGTGGTCAACTTAATTCAACTCAATTATTGTTACCTTTGCCGTTTTAACAATAAATTCCTGTAAACAAAGTTTATGGGTAGTTGGAAGTTAGCAAATTCATTTGATTTTTTTCTGGAATGGGTTCATGGTATTTTTTAAGGAAACGAAAATTTTATCTTCATATTTTATTGGCTATTGGCCTCAGTCTCATTTTGCTATGGATTGTGCTTAAATCCCTGGATGCCTTCACCCGGCATGGGCAGGTTTTTCTGGTTCCTGATTTTGAAGGCCAGTCGCTTAACGACATTGAAGGGCAAGGTTACTACGAGTATTTTTCTTTTAAAATTATCGATTCTGTTTATTTTAAAAACAGGAAAAAGGGATCTGTTGTTTTACAAAACCCCCTGCCCGGTGCCAAGGTAAAACAGGGTCGACATATTTATTTAACCGTGGTGGCTCAATTGCCAAAGAAGGTCCTGATGCCAAATCTGAAAAACCTGAGTTTGAGGCAGGCATTGGTTACGCTTGAATCAAAGGACCTTGAGGTTGGAGAGTTAGAGTATATTGAATATTTTGCCAAAAATGCCATTATCGATCAATTATTAGGTGAAGAGCCCATTGAACCTGATACTGAGATTCCAAAAGGTTCCATCATAAACCTGGTTCTTGGCAAAGGAGAGGCAACCACCCAGGTGCCAATGCCACTTTTGATCGGACTTACCACCGAACAGGCGGCTGCTTTACTTCATTATCATTCGTTAAATGTTGGTCAGGAATATTTTATAGAAGGATTTGACCCCATACATTCCAGGGTTTACAAAACCGAACCCGATGTACTTAGCAGAGGTTTGCTTGTCCTGGGTGAGAAAGTAAATTTGTGGTATCGCTCTGATGAGTTGGTTAATTTTGATGAGTATGTGAGACAATTTAAGGTGGATTCGCTTCTTCGCGACACCGTTTTTAATAAAAACTACCAGATTGAAGATGAATATTAAACACATCCTATGGATAGCATTGCTGCTTTTTGGCTTCCAGGCTCATTCACAAGTGGTTCTTGTTGGATTGCAAACCAATGAAGCCGTGCGGATGGAAGCAAATAAGCTGAATGCCGAAACAGATTTTTGCAATTGTAAATCCGAAGAAATTATTCAACCTGCACTGAGCCTTCCATTTTTTGATGATTTTTCTGTTTCTACAATTGTTCCCAACACTCAACTCTGGGAAGGCAGATCTGTTTTTATTAATAAGGATTTTCCATTCCTGCCTCCTAATCTAGGTGCAGCTACTTTTGATGCAATCGATAGCTTAGGTGCTGTGTATACAGATGCCGTTTGGTTTCCTCCTACAGTTGGCGACAGACTTACCTCCCGGCCAATCCGTCTCGATAGCGTAACATTAATACAGCGAGCCTTATCTCCAGCCGATTCCGTGTACCTGAGCTTTTATTACCAGCCCCAAGGTGTAGGCAACGATCCGGAGCCCTGGGATACATTGGTATTGGAGTTGGGCATACCTTCCGGCGATTCAGCTTTCGTTCGCATGGACTCAATTAAAGTAATTGCCGATTTGTTGATGGAAAGCGGACAAGAAGCCTTTGTCATGTTCGATACGTTGTGGGCACCAGTTTCTCTGGGATGTAATCCATTGGTTTATATGATCAACTACGATCCTGAACCCATTGTCAGGGGCGACTCAATTACAATACTATGCGATTCGGTCTATGAACCGGTTACCAGTTGGGAAAAAGTTTGGTGGTCGGAAGGGATGAAGTTGTCAGAATTTCAACAAATCTATGGTAAAAATTTCGTTCAGGTGATGATCCCTATTTTGGATACCACTTGGTTCAACCCTGCTTTTCAATTCAGATTTTTCAATTATATTTCGATAGCTACCGATATGTACCCATTTGAGAAAAGTAATGGGGATCAGTGGAATGTTGATTATGTGTACCTCAATTACAACCGTTCGGCAGCCGATACCACTTACCGAGCCCTGGCTTTTTCACAGCGTGCGCCTTCGTTTCTTCGCGACTATCAGGTGATGCCTTACCGGCAATATAGGGACGATCCTACCAATTCGGTTAGTCAGCAGTTCAGAATGTACATTTCAAATCTGGACAACGTTGCGCACAACACGGCTTATGAATACCATGTAAACCAGGTGAATGGCAGCTATGGCTATCGCTACGATGGTGGCAGTTGCAACCTGTCCCCATCTTATGAAGATAGCCTTCAGAGCTGTGTGACCTGCCCTGCTCATGCCTGCCCGCCTGTACAGGCATTGTTTAACATCGATTATGAATTGGATACCACTTCCTATATAATAAAACATTACATCAGCGATTCGTCTGATCAGAACCCCATCGTTGACTCCGCCATTTATCGCCAGGGTTTTTATAATTATTATGCGTATGATGACGGCACACCAGAGCTGGGTTTAGGTCTGAGCCCAACCGGAAGTTCTTTGGCCTATCAGTTTATTGTTTCTATGCCCGATACACTCCAGGGTGTTCAAATGTATTTTAACAAAACACTGAATGATGTAAACGAAATTTACTTCAAGTTAAAGGTGTGGAGCGATAACAATGGACAACCGGGTGAAGTAATATACGAGCAAGAAAATGTAAAGGTAGCCTGGGCAAATGGTTTATATCATTTTTATCCCTATATGCTTGAAAATCCAATCATTGTTTCAGGTACTTTTTATGTGGGATGGGAAAAATATACCAGTAGTTTTCTGAATATTGGTTTCGACTCGAATAACGATAAGAGTGATAAAATATTTAGTAACTCAGTAGGTGAATGGGAAACCAGCCAATTTGAAGGAGCACTATTGATACGGCCCATCGTTGGCTCGCGATCTGTGTTGGGTATTTCTGAAGCCTCCTCCTCTTCCATCACTCAAATCAAGGTATATCCAAACCCTGCTTCCACCTGGTTTTCAATCGCACAATCCGACCTTGTGAATAATTCTGAGCTTCAACTCGATATAGTTAATTTACTTGGAAAAAAAGTGATGACACAAAAAGGCATCGGGCAGCAGGTTAATATTGAAAAGCTCCCTTCCGGACTATATGTTGTCAAAATCCAGGGCAATAATCGCTACTATACTGCAAAGCTGTTGATCAATAGGTAAATATGGAAAAATTAGACGATTTTATCGAAGAAGATAATTCGGAGTTATACGAACATCACCATATTGTTGTTGATCCCGGACAAACACCACTACGTGTTGATAAGTTCCTGTTTAACAGGATTATGAATGTTTCGCGTAACAAGGTGCAACAGGCTGCCAAAGCAGGAAACATTCTTGTTAACACCAAACCCGTAAAATCAAATTATAAGATTAAACCTGGGGATGAAATTTCTGTGGTGATGACCTATCCTCCACGCGATGTGGAAATCTCCCCTGAAATAGTCCCATTCGACATTGTTTATGAAGATGATGATGTGTTGGTCGTTAACAAACCCGCTGGTGTGGTGGTGCATCCCGGTTATAACAACTACACGGGAACATTGCTTCACGGGCTGGCTCATTATTTCAAAGAAACCAATCAGCTTGAAAAGGTAGAAAATGGCTTTGGCTATCTGGTTCATCGAATCGATAAAGACACTTCAGGACTCTTGTTGGTAGCGAAAAATGAACAGGCGCAAACACGTTTGGCCAAACAGTTTTTCGATCATAGTATCCAACGTACATACAATGCACTGGTTTGGGGAGATGTAGAAGCCGAAGAAGGAACCATTGTGGGACATATTGGCCGCAGTTTGAAAGACCGTCGCGTAATGACAGTTTTCCCTGATGGAGAGTATGGAAAAGAAGCCATATCGCATTATAAAGTACTTAGGCGCTTTGGCTACGTTACCCTGGTAGCTTGCCAACTGGAAACAGGACGAACGCATCAAATCAGGGCTCATTTTCGTTATTTGGGCCACCCGCTGTTTAATGATGCCATGTATGGCGGCAATGCAGTTCTTAAAGGAACCACCTTTACCAAATACAAGCAGTTTGTAAGCAATTGCTTTAAAATTATCCCACGACAGGCATTACACGCCAAATCACTTGGTTTTGAGCACCCGATGACTAAAAAGCATTTGTATTTCGAATCGGAATTTCCTGCTGATTTTCAGGACGTAATTGAGAAATGGACTGGTTATACCTACAATCACGAGCTGGGTTAACCCGGATCCTTCGTAAACTATTTGATTAAAAATACTTTATAACTGTTGTTTTGGTCTGACGAGGTAAACCTGATAAAATACATGCCTGATCGGTTTGTACTCATATCGATGATCAGATAATTGGTACTGAGTTCTGCAATGGTAAATTTTACTTTATTTCCCATCGCATCAAATACACCTAGCTCTATATTTTCGGGCAGTTGATGGCCAAAGGCAAGTTTGAAAGATCCATTTCCGGGGTTTGGTGAAATATTTGGCATGACATGGATGTATTTTTCCCGCGTCAGCGTGTCGGCATTGGAGGACGAAAATGCCCGAAGTGTAACATTGTAATCTCCTGCTTTTGAATAGGTAATGTTGCCAGGATCCATCGTCTCAGAGTAGGCAGGTTCACCACCTTGAAATTCCCATTCATAGGATGAAATGTTGCCAAATGACGTGTTTGTAAACGTGATGGACCCACCCATTAGAATGGTCGTTGTTTCGGTAGTAAAGAAGGCTAGTATTTTGTTGGTGTCCAGATCTGATCCTGGTAATGTAAGGACCTCTGTATGGTCGGGATCGAGCCAGTATGACAATACCCTGGTGCTATCATTTACCGTTGTTGGTTGCCAGGAAACACTTAATTTTCCATAATAATCGGCGTCATCCAAAAAAGTACAGGAAGCACCTCCTCCGGTCAGGCTGCCGACCACCAATCCATTCTGGTCAAAAATCGGACTTCCCGACGATCCTCCTTCAGTCACACCATGACCGTTTTGGGTTTCGCTCCAGTAAACCCGCCAATATTTTCCTTCAGGATCCTCCGAAACAGAATTGTAATAGGATGAAACCAGCGGCGCGGTGAAGGTAGAAATCATTTTTACATCGCCTTGAGGATGGTGAATGGACACACCTGACAAGGAAACATCTCCAGATCGGTTCCATCCGTTATAATAAGGATTGTCGATGGGCACATTTTGGTTTAGTAAGAGAAGCTTAAAATCCGATCCAGCACTGGTTCCAGAAACACTGTTTGCTAACAATTTCGATCCGCTGATCGTTTGAGCTTCAGGTTCAATTACAAGTTTCTCACAGCCTGCAGCTTCATAATTAAAAAAGAACAACCAATTGGAATAATCAATAATCGTGGCTGTTTCTCCACAATGGTTAGCAGTTAAAAAATAAGCAGTACCATCAAGGCGGGTGTTGTTGATTAGTGTACCGGTACACCAAAAAGTCTGGCTTCCCTGCTTGACCAGAATCCTGGACACCCCTTTTTTTTGTTGTTGCCAGTCATCACCTTCTGCACAGTTTACTTGTACCTCACAAATGCCTGCACCACCAAAATCTTTTTCATCTTGTGTGGGTAGTTTCAATCCGATTTCAGCAGTTTCAAAGGGTAATGAGTTCTTTTTTTTGCATGTATTCAATTCAATGGTGATATCATCACCTTCAACAAAATCGGTGCACAAGTATTCTGCATTGTTTAGCGAGGTGAAGGCTCCCCTGGGGTGGGATTTATTAGGGCCGTAAATAAAAAGCCTATCTCCTGATTGTAGATTAAAATGGCTCAAATAAAGGTTCAACGCAAAAGCATCCGCTACATGATAGGTAAGGCGCCAAATAAAAGAAGAAGTCGAAATGCTGTCCCAGATGCCTGCTTTATTTAAGTTGTATTGACTTACATCCAGCGTATAACCAGCTTGCATGGGTTCTTTTTCATTCCTTGGTTTCGCTATATTTATGGTGTTTTTTATATGAATGATAGGTGGGTCAAACAGGCTTTTTTCATTAAACGAAACGGGTGTTCCATTCGGTCTGTTTTGTGCCGCAGTAAAAACAGGTGTAAGTACTAGTAGCAGGAAACAGGTGAAGTATTTTGTTTTTCCAGTCAGCATTTTATCTGTAAATTTTGAATTTCCCCAAGTGGTTTAGCCCAATTGCCTTACAAAAGTAGCCATTTATTACACCTAAAAACAGAGTGATGATATAAAATCATCACGTTGTTGACTAATAAACACCGTATTGCATTCATTTTACATTTCACTTGACATGCGGGTGGTATTTAGCCTATTTTTGGCAAAAATAAATTCCATGATTGTTGTTACAGGAGCTGCCGGTTTTATTGGCAGCATTTTGGTGGCTAAACTCAATAGCCTGGGATACGAAAACCTGATTTTAGTTGATGATTTCTCCAAAATAAACAAAGAAAAAAATCTCGCCCGCCGGAAGTATATCAAAAAAGTGGAAAGGACTGAGTTTTTTAGTTGGTTTGACGATTATTATTTCAACGTTGATTTTGTTTTTCATATCGGAGCCCGAACCGACACCGCTGAGTTTAACCAGAAAATTTTTGATGAACTGAATGTAAAATATTCTAAGGAAATTTTTAAACGGTGTACCTTGCATGGCATTCCGCTCATTTATGCTTCCTCAGCCGCTACTTATGGAATGGGTGAGTTTGGGTTTAAAGACGAGCATGCCATTGTAAGTAAGCTGCAACCCCTGAACCCTTACGGTGAGTCGAAAAACAATTTTGATAAATGGGTCTTAAAGGAAAAACGGTTTCCTCCGTTTTGGGCCGGTTTGAAATTTTTCAACGTGTATGGCCCCAACGAAAGCCACAAAGGTCGGATGGCTTCGGTGATTTTTCACGCTTATCATCAAATCCTGAAAACAGGTAAAATGAAGTTGTTCCGGTCGCATAATCCGGAATTTAAGGACGGGGAGCAGTTGCGCGATTTCATTTATGTGAAAGATTTAGTCGATGTGGTGATGTTTCTTTTCAGAAAACAACCACAAAGTGGGCTGTATAATCTGGGAACCGGCAAAGCACGATCGTTTCGCGATTTGGTTTTGGCCACATTTAATGCCATGGACAAAGAACCTGTTATCGAGTTTATTGATACTCCCGCTGACATTCGCGATAAATACCAGTATTTTACAGAAGCCAACATGAGTAAGCTTTTGAAAGCCGGTTATGCTGAGCCTTTTACCTCGCTAGAAGATGGTGTTGAAGACTATGTAAAAAAATACCTGAAGAAAGTGAACGTGCAATAAAGAGATGTCATAAAATACACGGGTCAAGCATTTCCTCCTTGTATGACGGCACTTCCCAGACAGGTTCTTTCGGCTTCGTCGTATATTACGGCAAACTGTCCGGGAGCGATTCCAGAAATCTGAACATCAGAAATAATTTGATTGCGAGCTTCATCTCGAACCAGGATTCCCGAGTTAAATTCAGGTTGGTGTCTTATCTTAAATTTTATTTGGCTCAATCCTGGATTATCGCTTTTTGGATTGATAAAATGAAGCGGTCCTAAATTAATTTCATTTCCATATTGAGCAATGGGGTCGTATCCGTTTGAAACATAGATGATATTATTTTCAATGTCTTTTCTCACGACAAACCAGGGGCCTCCACTCAAACCCAATCCACGCCTCTGTCCGATGGTGTGAAACCAAAATCCATTGTGCTCACCCAGCATTTTTCCGGTTTCCAACTCAACAATGGCACCCGGCATCTCGCCCAGATGTTGCTTGATGAAATCATTGTAATTAATTTTTCCAAGGAAGCAGATTCCCTGGCTGTCAGGACGGTTGGCACTCGGGAGTTTCATGTCGACCGCCAGTTGACGCACTTCCGATTTATTCAGGTGTCCGATTGGAAACATCACCTTTTTAACCTGGTCGTAATTTATTTGCCCCAGGAAATAGGTTTGATCTTTTACCCGGTCGTTGGCGGTGGACAAAAAAGTGCCTTCGTCTGTTTGATAGGTGTTGGCATAATGCCCTGTGGTGATGATATCGAACTCCTTGCCAAACCTAAGATTAAACGCGCCAAATTTTATCAGCAAATTGCACATGATGTCGGGGTTGGGTGTTAACCCCATCCTGACTTGATCAATGGTGTATTTCACAACGGTTGCCCAATATTCTTCCTGCAAATCGACTACCGTAAAACGACAGCCATATTTTTTCGCGATCCAGGTGGTGATTTCAATATCTTCTTCCGATGGACAATCCATGAAGGCAGACTGGTCCTCCATTCCAATTTTAATGTAAAAAATGTGCGGGTCGTAGCCCTGGTCTTTTAACAAAGGAATGGTAACAGAACTATCAACGCCACCAGAGACCAGTGAAGCAATTTTCATTCAATGTGATTTTAGGCTGCAAAGATCAGGAAAATTTCTCTTTCAGATAAAAACGATAACGTGTCTAAATTGTAATTTGATCATTTTTTGAACGATATGTTTGCTTATTTTTGATACTTTATATCCATTACAATTTTTAAACCACATCATCATGTACGGAGATTTTAAAACACATTTATCAAAAGAGCTTGCAGAGATCAAAGAAGCCGGTTTATATAAAAACGAACGCATCATTGTTAGCCCGCAAGGTGCTGAAATAGAACTCGATTCGGGCCAGAAAGTACTCAACTTTTGCGCCAACAATTATTTGGGATTGTCCAATCACCCCGAGCTTATTGCTGCTGCCAAAGAAGGACTCGACAGCCATGGATACGGCATGTCGTCAGTTCGTTTTATCTGTGGGACTACCGATATTCACAAAGAACTGGAACAAAAAATAGCCAATTTCTTTGGTACGGAAGACACCATCCTGTATGCTGCTGCCTTTGATGCCAATGGAGGCGTGTTTGAGCCTTTGTTAGGCGAAGAAGATGCCATCATCTCCGACAGCCTGAACCATGCTTCCATCATCGATGGAGTGCGCCTCTGCAAAGCACAGCGCTACCGTTATCCCAATGCCGACATGGCCGCTTTGGAGGAAGAGTTGATAAAAGCACAGGCCCAGCGTTTCAGGCTGATTGTCACCGATGGGGTTTTCTCCATGGACGGCAACACGGCTCCCGTGGATAAAATTGTTGCCCTGGCCGAAAAATACAACGCCATGGTCATGGTGGATGAAAGCCATTCGGCCGGTGTTGTTGGAAAAACCGGACGTGGGGTAAGCGAACATTTTAACATTTTTGGTAAGATCGACATCATCACAGGCACTCTGGGAAAAGCCTTTGGTGGGGCAATAGGAGGTTTTACCACCGGAAGAAAAGAAATCATAGAATTGTTACGGCAGCGTTCGCGTCCTTATTTATTTTCCAATTCACTTCCTCCCATGGTGGTGAGTGCGGGAATCAGGATGCTTGAGATGATGAGCGATACCAACGAACTTCAGGACCGCCTCCATGAAAATACAAAATACTTCATGGAGAAAATGTTGGCTGTTGGGTTTGATATAAAACCTACCCAGTCGGCTATTTGTGCCGTGATGTTATACGATGCAAAACTTTCGCAGGAAATGGCCACCAAACTGTTGAAGGAAGGTATTTACGTGATTGGGTTTTACTTTCCGGTGGTGCCAAAAGGAGGCGCTCGCATCAGGGTGCAATTATCGGCGGCACACAAACGCGAAGACCTGGATAAAGCCATCGCCGCCTTTACCAAAGTTGGAAAAGAACTAAACGTGTTGAAGTAGAATTAAAACCCGGGGCAGATACTGTCTGCCCCAAAATTAAATACATTAAAAGTGATCTTTGGAATAGGTACCGATATTATTGAAGTAGCACGGATGGAGCGGGCTTTGGAGAAAAGTGATGCCCTGATGAAGCGTATTTTTACCGAGCGGGAGCAAGCTTACTGTAACAAAGGCGTGGTCACCCGTTTTCAATGCTACGCGGCCCGATTTGCTGCCAAAGAGGCTTTTTTTAAAGCACTTGGAACCGGTTATCGTTATGGGATGGCCTTTCATGAAATAGAAGTGCTGAACGATGATCTTGGGAAACCCGTTATCCAGCTACATGGAAAGGTAAAGGAATACCTTGAAAAAGAACACGTAAAACACATTCATTTATCGATATCTCATGTAAAGGAAATGGCCAATGCCATGGTGGTGATGGAGAAATAACGGCCTGGAATAAGATTGACTCTAAAATCAAATCAATAGGATTAATTCCTGGATTTACCCCACCAAATATCCGATGGTTCATTTACAATGAAGCAACAAGCTGATTTTAATAATTTTAAACGATTGAAAATGGGTAGGGTATTAAGTATAAAGAGGTTAAAAAAAGTATTTAAGAGATAGCTGCTAGAGTTGGGTTTGTCCACTCGTTGCAAGCAAGCTGAGAAAACGATCTTCTAAAAAATAACAGTTTAAAAATAGAATTGTACCTTTGTATAAAAAATAACGATATGGAACGAATTCAATTATATACAAAGCTAAACTATTTGCCGACTGATTTAAAATCAGAAGTAAATGATTTTATTGATTTCCTGTTAAGTAAAAGGAAAAAAGAGATTAAGAAAAAGACACCAAAATTTGGATGTGCTAAAGGGCAGATTTATTTGTCTCCTGATTTTGATGAACCATTAGATGACTTTAAAGACTATATGTAATGGATTTATTACTTGATACACATTCGTTGATTTGGTTTCTAAATGGAGACGAAAAGTTGTCTGATAAAGCAAAATCGAGATAGAAGATTCTTCAAATTCAAAAATTGTCAGTATTGCATCGATTTGGGAAATTGCAATTAAGATAAGCCTTGACAAATTTAGATCTCCAAAAGGATTTAAGCGTTTTCTTAACATGATTGAAGATAATGGTTTTGAGATTTTGCCAATAACATTTGAACATGCTATAGAATTATCGACTTTAGAATTTGTTCATAGAGACCCATTTGATAGACTTTTGATTGCTCAATGTAAATCTGATGATTTAGTTATTGTGACAAAGGACAATAATATAAAACGGTATAGTATCAAGACGATTTGGTAAAAACAGCCACTCCCTAATAAATAGGATTCTGAGTGGCGCCCAGTCCCCAGTCCTGACTTTTTATACAGGATTGAACTTACATCCCAACGATACCCTAACTTATCCTCGTTTGAGCTTAGCGGCAACGAGTTTGCGGCAGGGGGAACACCAACTCTATTCCCTTTGATACTAGCCTCGCCGGGGGTCCCACGGCGGACAGGTTTTAGAAGTAAGAACCACTTCGACATTCGTAAATCGTTAATCGGCGGCTTGACTGCCGGAGGTAGTTTGTCGTTCAAAAAAGACTTAATAATTGAATATCGAACTGCCTCCGGCAGTCAAGCTATCGAACACCGAATGATGAAATCTGAATCCGAAAGTTTTCGGGGTCAACATTCGAAAATACTTCAACCTTCCAGGTTGAAAAAAACCTGGAAGGTTATCACTTCTAAGCAGGATCAATCACCAAAACCTTCCATCGCTTAAAAAATAAATCGCCAAAAGACCAGAAATAAAATACACTAGTTTAAAAAATTCGCTAGTCTTATTTACACATCACATCAATCAATATTTATCTAAGGAAAAACGGCCGACAGCAACCATAATCAATGATTTGTTAGAAAGACATCATTCAAGTGGAAACATTATATGAAAGCAAAGAACACCAGCCCATAACTTCAGCTACCCGTGCGGCAGCAGTGGTTTTCGGTGTGCATCTTTCAGCCCGGGCTGCTTTTCGGCTTGACAGGAAATCGCCCGCAACCTGCCTACCGGTAGGTAGGTCGGCAACTTTTCATACAGCCAACGTTTTTTTGATTTTATAAATACTCCCAAAAGTTATCTTTATTAATTACAATCGTACTTTTGGGGTGGTATTTTTCAGTAAATGATTTAGAGAAAACAACTTTTTTTGTGGGACTATATTTTATTTCATAAGCGGTTGAGATTGACTTAAATGAAATCCCTATTTTGTTTTTCGGTGTTCGTCCAGAAAAATCCCCGCCGTCTGCTCAATACAATCTTTTACAGGCATAAACCGGATGCCTGTGGCTGCCATGATTTTGGCGTTTGAATACCTGTATTGCTGGTTGGCCGTGAGGGCTGTTTCCCTGGTGATACTCGATTTCTTTCCGGTAAACAATCCTGCCAGGGCCAGCACCCGCCAACTGATGGAACTTATAATCTTTCCTGCCCTGAATTTTGGCCGTTGAACCTGAAGTGCATCGGCTATCCAGCTGAACAACTGTTGATAGGGTACGTTTTCTGACGAAACAATGTACCTTTCTCCTTGCAGGTCACTGTTCATCAATAGGATCATCACTTTTGCCACATCGTTAACACCCACAAAACCGTTGGAGCCGGATGTGAAAAACTTCAATCCCTTCCACATGGTTTCAAACAATTGCGGGCTTCCCTGGTTCCAGTTCCCGGGACCAATAATGATGGATGGGTTAATAATAACGGCAGTTAATCCTTCAGCCATTCCTCTCCACACTTCCTGTTCAGCCTCATATTTACTCTTTGAATAGACCGATGTCTTCTTGTTGCTCCAATAGGTGGTCTCAGAAACGACTTCCTTATTTTGAACACGGCCCAGGGTTCCGATGGAACTCACATAAACCAGCTTTTTAATGCGTTTCTCCAGGGCAATATTGACCACGTTGGCCGTTCCAGTGATATTTACTTGCTCAATGGTCGATTTGTTTTGCCCCTGAAAAGAAACGATGGCCGCCGCATGGTAGATTTGATCAATCCCCTCAAAGGCATCCTGTAGCGAGGGGATGTCCATGATGTCACCATCAATCCATTCAATAAGTTTCCATTGCTTATCAACAAAAGGGGTGTACCAGGAAAATATTTTATGAGCCAATTCTGTGGACGAAGAGGCCCGTTTAAGGGCGATCACATGTTGTCCAGACAATGTCAGGTGGTAAAGAAGATGAGAGCCAACAAGTCCGGTACCTCCGGTAACCAATATCTTCAATTGGTTGTCCATCCTAAAACAGGGTTGTAACGTGATCGTCTTTTGTAATCAGGCTTACCACCACAGGGTCATTTTTCCGAATGCCCAGTAACGAGGCCGCTTTCCCCTGGTTGATTGCAATTTCAAGCAGTCCGTTCGAAGCAAAAACGGCTACAATTTCTCCGGGTCGGGCGTCGGTATAGGCCTCTTTTACTTCTGTTACTTTGTATTTATGTGACCTGAATGAAATAACAAAGGGGTGGTTTCTTACAAAAGTCTGAAATGTTTTTCTGTCAATGTTGGTGATCAGGTTCTGGTAACCATCAATATGAATCACCATGGCTCTAATGTCTGCCTGGCCAATTACCGGTTTAAACAACATTTTTTTCACTAATTCAGTTTTGACATCTCCCATTTCTTTTGGATTGTCACCACGGGCAATGCGTGCTGCAGCAATGGCAAACCTGTCGCGGCTTGAAAACGTGAATCCGCTGGATTCATGCGGAATATCCAATTCGATCATCCATTCGGGGGGTCCATCAAAAATCATTGAAAATACGCCATTATCAGTACCTATAAAATACTGTCCTGAATAAAATGCAATGGTATGTGGTTCCTGTATGGATTCCTCGGTGTTGATTCCGATGATGTGTATGGAGCCTTCAGGGAAGCTGGGAAACACATGGCGCAGCATAAACGCAGCTTCTCCCGAATCGAATTTGTTTATTTCATGGGTGATATCAACTATCCGTGCTTCAGGAAAGTGTTTGTAGATCATTCCTTTTACCGCCCCGATATAGTAATCTGCAGTTCCCCAATCACTTGTTAATGTAATTACACCCATCGCACAGCCTATTGATAATCAGTAAATTTTCGGCTTAAGCCGAAAAATCAAAATTATGAAAAAAAGAGACCATGGGACGGAAGTATTTTTAATATTTTTGATGCCTGATAAAATCTTGTCCATTTATCTGTTTTTTGCCTATGACCGATCGTGTGATTCAAATAGAAGTGGCCAGTCCGCTGGAGGTATTCGGGCCGGCAGATGTGTTTCTGACACAGATGCAAAACATGTATCCCAAATTAAAAATCGTTGCCCGTGGTGAATTTCTCAAGCTCTTTGGCGACATTGACGAAATTACCCGTTTTGAAAACAGATTTGATTTGCTCCAAATTCATTTTGAACGGTTTGGTAAGATCAATGAAGAGGCCATCAGTCAGATCATGGGAGACGATGAAAATGATGTGGTCGCAGGTCAGCCTCTCGGCGAGGATATTTTAGTTTTTGGCAGGTATGGAAAAGTAATCAAGGCCATGACTCCCAACCAGAAAAAAATGGTGAGTAGCAGCGTTAACAATGAACTGGTGTTCGCCATCGGGCCGGCAGGAACGGGAAAGACCTATACCGCCGTGGCCTTAGCCGTGAGGGCATTGAAAAACAAGGAGGTAAGGAAAATCATTCTCACCCGGCCTGCCATCGAAGCAGGGGAGAGCCTTGGCTTTTTGCCCGGCGACATGAAGGAAAAGCTCGACCCTTACATGCAACCTTTGTACGATGCTTTGCGCGATATGCTGCCAACGCAAAAGTTTCTTTCTTATCTTGAAGATGAAACAATAGAAATAGCGCCGCTTGCCTTTATGCGGGGACGCACTTTAAGTAACGTGTATGCCATTCTCGATGAGGCCCAGAATGCAACCGAAGGCCAGTTGAAGATGTTTTTAACCCGCATGGGAAAATCATCCAAATTTATCGTCACAGGCGACATTACTCAAATTGACCTGCCACGAAAGCAACAATCCGGACTTTTTCAAGCACAAAATATCCTGAAGGGCATCAACGGCATCGATTTTATTTATCTCGATGGCAGTGATGTTGTTCGCCATAAATTGGTTACCAAAATTATTGAAGCCTACTCAAAAACTGAAGATTAAAGCTCATAAATATGAAGATTAAAGCCCTAACGCATACAGAATTCGTTTTTCCAAAACAGAAAAGCGTGTATCACGGAAAAGTTCGCGATGTGTACAATATTGATGACCAACTGCTGGTGATGGTTGCAACCGACCGGATTTCGGCCTTTGATGTGGTTCTTCCTCGTGGAATTCCTTATAAAGGCCAGGTACTGAACCAGATCGCCGAAAAATTTTTAGAGGCCACCCGTGATATTGTACCCAACTGGAAAACAGCCAGCCCCGATCCCATGGTAACAGTGGGAGTTCTATGCAAACCTTTTCCCATCGAGATGATCGTCCGGGGCTACCTTACCGGAAGTTCGTGGAGAACTTATATGGCAGGCGGACGCGTAATATGTGGTGTCGCTGTTCCCGATGGAATGAAAGAACACCAGCGGTTTCCAAAGCCCATTATCACCCCAACCACCAAAGCTGATGAAGGCCATGATGAAGATATTTCGCGTGAAGACATCATCAGTCAGCGATTGATATCGGCCTCAGATTACCAGCAGTTGGAAAATTATGCACTGGCATTATTTGAACGCGGCACCAGGATTGCAGCGGAAAAAGGACTGATTTTGGTAGATACAAAATATGAATTTGGGAAAAAGGACGGGCAGATCGTGTTGATTGATGAGATTCATACCCCTGACTCCTCGCGCTATTTTTATGCTGATGAATATGAAGAACGCTTTGCAAAAGGGGAGCCTCAACGACAATTATCAAAGGAATTCGTCAGGGAATGGCTCATGGAGAATGGTTTTCAGGGTAAGACAGGGCAGACAGTACCCGTAATGACTGATGAATTTGTCGATAGTGTTTCGGAGCGGTACATCGAATTGTATGAAATGGTAACCGGTGAGCCTTTTAAACGGTCAGTATCGGAAGATGTGATTTCGCGAATTGAATTCAATATCAACAATTTTCTAAGCAATAAACTTTAGCAAATTTTCTGGCCTAAATGGGCAGGCGTTTCATCGAGTAATTGCATGAATTTTAGGATATTGTTGCCTTTGGTGGTTCTGTTTTCTTCCATCAGACTCAGATGTAGTTCATGTAAAAATTGGACCGCCATCGCCTTTTGAGAGCACGGTAAAGAATACTCGTCCATCTTATTCATCCCCAGGTGCGAACCGTAAGCATTGATTTCGTTTTGGGTAAAGATTGCGCCTGTATGGGATGGGTTAATATAAAACAACACATCGTTTTTAGTGGGTGGTTGTCCGCTCAAATACCTTTTTCTGGCATTCCGTTCCAGGTAAGCCAGTACAAACTGATTGGGCAAGTTAATTCCGCTTAAGGGGATATGAAGTTTTTGGCCGATCATCAGGTAAATCAGGCCCATCGAAATGGCATTGCCCGTTTTTCGGTTATGAAAAGAGTCAGGAAAAAAACCATGGAGGCGATTTTGACCGGGAAGATAATTTGTAAGATCATATACTTTATAAAGTACATGGTTTATTACCTTAATCTCCTCCAACGCAGTCAGGTTATCGTTGAATTCTAGCCAGCAGTCGCGATAAAGGTGATCCATCCATTTTTGTTGTTCATCACGTTCATAATGTTCATCGATATATTCCGCCAGAATATGCATCATGTCGATGGGAGTGCGGGTGTCATCGTTTAACCACTCTAATATTAAATGAGATGCATGCTGAAATTTTATTTCCTCAATGGAGTTTTCGAGTCTCCTGGAAACTCTGGAGTTAAAAGTGTGAAGCCAGGCCTCCTCTAAAAATGGAATGGCCGCAGTACCATAATTAATCACTTTGTTTTGAATCCCGGAAAAAATGTCTTCGTTTGGCTCATCCATTAAACTCACCAAAGCATCAATTTCACTGTGGCTAACAATCAAGGTCATAATCCTGGGGACAAGTGATTTTTGTGTAAAAATACAATCCTGTTGCCCACTATTCACTTTCAAGTTACCCGAGTTAATCACAGGTGATTGTTAACAAAGCCAATATATTTCAGTTCTTTTGGAAAATAAAAAACCCACGGCAATTTGTCGCGGGTTTTGGTTTTATTTGAAGAAAGAAGATTAGTACCTGGATGAAACTTCTTTCCAGTTGATTACATTGAAAAATGCAGTAATGTAGTCGGGTCTTCTGTTTTGATAATGCAGGTAATAGGCATGTTCCCATACATCCAAAGCCAGGATGGGGGTACCTTTTACTTCAGCCACATCCATCAGCGGATTGTCCTGATTGGGAGTTGAGGTCACTACCAGTCCGGTTTTTGTTTTTACAAGCCATGCCCAACCTGAGCCAAAACGGGTGGCTGCGGCTTTCGAAAAGGCTTCTTTAAATTGTTCAAACGAGCCAAAAGTGCTGTTGATGGCTTCGAGCAAGTCACCACCTGGTTGTCCGCCACCATTTGGGGAAAGCATTTTCCAAAATATACTGTGGTTGTAATGACCGCCACCATTGTTCCTGATGGCTGGTCCGGCAGTGGAAATCGTGGCCATGATTTCTTCGATGGTTTTGTTCTCCCATGGAGTATCCTTGATGGCGTTGTTGAGGTTGTTTATGTACGCCTGGTGATGCTTGGTATGGTGAATTTCCATGGTTCGTGCGTCAATACTGGACTCCAGTGCATCGTACGCGTAATCGAGGGCGGGAAGTTTAAATGACATATCTCTAATATTTTTAAATTTATATTGTGGTGAATGAGGGTGCAAAAGTAATGCTAATTTGGAATTATTACAAATAACAAATTTAAAAGATTGTTAAATAAAGACTTGTGTCTGTATTTATTCGCAATAATAACAAGGTTGGAAAATTAAAATACGCGGTAGGCTACCTGCAGATTTAATAGTGGATAAAATGTATAGAATTCTGATCCTGTTTTTATATTGTTGGTCCATTTGTGGAGCTTGGCATCTGAAATAACACCTTTGACGGAGGATTCAACGGCCATGCTTCCCTGGTAGGCCACTCCGATATCAAAGCCTACGCTTACCCGTTTGTTTTTAGAGATGGTTCTGCCAAAACCGAACGACAGATAAGGATTTAATTTATTTGGCTCAAGATGGTAGGCAACAACTCCGTCATTTTGGGCATCAGGAGTAGTGGGAAAAACATCAAAGTCGATTTGAGTGAAATTGTACAACATTCCTGCCGCAACATGCATGAAACTGACAAACTGCCAATCGGCTCCCAATGAAATGGTGCCAAACTTTGCCTGAGCATTCCGGGTTGTAGCATCTCCTGATTCGATATCCTGGGTGTAACTGTATCGAAAATACGTTGCTCCCGCGTGTAAATTAAATGCAGGGTTGATTGCATATACGAATTCAATACCCGGACCAAAAGAGGTTAATTTCACGCCAACCGCCAATCCGTTTTTTTCAGGTAACACGGAATCAGCTTGTTGGCTTAAAAGCACAGAATGAATACACAGCAGGATGAACGGTAGTAGAAGAAGTCGTCTTTGAGTATTCATAGGAATGAATTTTTTTTAGTTACTACAATATTAGGAAATAATATTCAAGGCAATGACTAAACAATGATATTTTATCATGATGGAAAGGGGGTACTTCGATAATAGTAAAAAAGTTAAACGAATTAAAAAATACGAAATGCGAACATCAGGCTAACGATTGGGTAAACTTTGTAAAATTTAGTATTACTGGTAACATTGAAATTCCATTTAGAGAGCTTCTTATCAGAAATAGTGCCTGTTACATCGTAATCGACGAATGATCTTCCCTGATAAGTGAACCCAACGTCAAAGCCAAAACTGACGATTCTTTTTTTTGAAATACTCCTGCCAAACCCAAGTGTAAAATAAGGACCATACTGATGGGGTTTTATCCGATAAGCGACAGAACCATTGTTTTGTGCATCGGGAATTGTTGGAACAACATCGAAGTTAATTTGTGAAAAATTATAGATCACACCTGCCGATACATGTAAAAACCTGACAAACATCCAATCCATCCCAAGTGAAGCTGCACCCAGATTTGTTCGCGCGTTGCGTGCAATGGCATCACCCGTATTGATGTCTTCGGTGTATCGATAGGTAAAAAAAGCAACACCTGCCCGCAAAGCAAACTTAGGATTCAGTGCAGCGCTTATTTCGGCTCCCGGGCCAAAAGTGGTTACTTTTATGCCAATGGCCATACCCGACGGTGCGTGGTAATCTTCTAAAAACGCATATTGGCTGTAAAGCAAAAAATGAAATAAAACAGCAAAAATGGTAAGTAAGAGTTTCTTTTGAATGTCCATAGTCGAGATCATTGGCTGACCATGCAATATTAGTGAAAATCTCCATGTGCATGGAAGGTACACGGCAACGATGCCTAAAAATTATGAAATTGCTCCAAAACAGAAGTTTTTGGCTCCTCTTCAAATAAGAAAAAACAGAGCTAAAGAATCATCACTTTTCAAGGCTGTACCAATTAAAAATACGAATCGGGTTTTATACCACCGCTTAAGAAACCACCTTAATAAGGAAATAATTCTTTTTGCCTTTCTGAACCAGGATATATTGATTGTTTAGCAAGTCGTTCGAGGTCAATAAATAATCTTCGCTGATTTTTTCTTTGTTAATTGAAACCCCGTTTTCTTTCAACATGCGCCTGGCCTCGCCATTCGACGTGAAAACACCTGTTTCATGCGAAAGAAAATCCAAAATACCAATGCCCGATTCAAACCTACTTCGGATGATTTGCGATTGTGGCACTCCGGCAAAGATGTTGAGCAATGTTTTTTCGTTCAGACGTCTGAGTGTTTCGGTCGTTCCTTTTCCAAACAGGATTTCGGTAGCAGAGAGGGCTGTTTCATATTCTTCTTCCGAATGAACCCGGATGGTAAGTTCGCGTGCCAGTGTTTTTTGCAAAAGCCGCAGATGCGGTGCCTCTTTGTGTTCTTCAGCCAACTTCTGAATTTCTTTCTGGCTTAACAAGGTAAAGATTTTTATGTACTTTTCAGCATCTTCGTCCGAAACGTTGAGCCAGAACTGATAAAACTCATAGGGAGTTGTTTTTTCAGGATCGAGCCACACATTTCCGCTTTCAGTTTTACCAAATTTGGTTCCGTCGGCTTTGGTAATCAACGGACAGGTGAGAGCAAACGCTTCCTGGTCGGAGCCCAGTTTACGGCGGATAAGTTCGGTACCGGTGGTGATATTTCCCCACTGATCGGATCCTCCCATTTGCAAATGGCAGTCATGATGTTGAAAAAGGTGCAGAAAGTCGTATCCTTGTACCAACTGGTAGCTGAATTCGGTAAACGACATGCCGGATTTACTTTCGGATGAAATGCGTTTTTTTACCGAATCTTTGGCCATCATGTAGTTCACTGTGATGTGTTTGCCTACTTCACGGATGAATTCCAGAAAACTAAAAGTTTTCATCCAGTCGTAGTTGTTCACCAGAATGGCCGCATTGGGCTGGTCGTTGTCGAAATCCAGGAATTTTGCCAGTTGTTTTTTTAGTCCGTTTTCGTTTTGTCGAAGTGATTCTTCAGTTAACAAGTTGCGTTCCTGTGATTTACCGGATGGATCGCCGATCATTCCCGTAGCGCCACCAACCAAAGCAATGGGTTTGTGTCCGCACATTTGAAGGTGTTTCAGCATCATTACCCCAACCAAATGCCCGATGTGCAGACTGTCGGCAGTGGGATCGATACCAACATAGCCCGCAGTGGGATTTTTCAACATGTATTCTTCCGTTTCGGGGGTCAGGTCATGGATCATGCCTCGCCAGCGCAATTCTTCAACAAAATTCTTCACAGCTATATTTTCTTAAATTTTGGCAAAGATAGCGATTTGAAAAAGCTTGAAGCAACCCGATAGAATATTTTGACCTTGTGTTCGTTATTGCAATACTTCGATTTTCTACCTTTGACGTGATGCAAAAGAAATTTCTACAGAACCTGTTTTTATTGATTGTTCTCAACCTGTTGGTGAAACCGTTATGGATTTTTGGCATCGATAGGCAGGTTCAGAATTTGGTAGGTCCTGAGGAATATGGCTTGTATTTTACCATTTTCAACTTTTCATTCTTATTCTTCATCTTCCTCGATCTGGGGATTACCAATTTTAATAACCGCAATATAGCCCAGAACAACCAATTGTTAAACAAGCACCTGGCTGGAATTGGAACCATGAAGATGATGTTAGGTCTCCTTTATGCGCTGGTAATATTTATGGTGGCATGGCTTAACGGATATGATGGGCGGGCCTTATATTTACTTATCTGGGTTGGGTTTAACCAGTTTTTATTGTCGTTTGTACTGTATCTGCGATCGAATCTGAATGGACTGTTGTTGTTTAAAACGGATAGTGTAATTTCTGTTCTCGACCGTTTGATGATGATCATGATTTGTGGTTTTTTGCTTTGGACGGGTTGGTACAATGCATCCTTTACCATTGAATGGTTCGTTTACGGCCAGACGGCGGCCTACCTCTTTACTGCTGTGATCGCGTTGGTTGCGGTTCTTCATAAGGCAGGTAAACTGACCTTTCATTGGAACCTGCCATTTTTCATTCTGATTATTAAGAAAAGTCTTCCGTTTGCCTCTTTGGTATTGCTGATGAGTTTTTATAACCGGATTGACCCTGTGCTTATCCAACGGCTGTTGCCCGAAGAAATAGCTTATGAGCAGGTGGGTATTTATTCGCAGGCATTTAGGCTCTTGGATGCCGGCCAGAACTTTGCCTATCTTTTTGCAGTATTGTTGTTGCCTCTGTTTGCTAAAATGATTTCCAAAAAACAGGATGTGGAACACCTAACGCGTCTTTCGTTTTCGATCCTCATCTCCGGAGTTTTAATCATCGCCTTCTCGGTTTCTAGTTATAGTGAACAGATTATGACCATGTTATATACCAAGATGCCTGACGAAACGATCCTGCAATTTAATTCAAGAATCGGGCAGTCGGCTACCATTTTTTCGGTGCTCATGTTTAGTTTCGTGGCTATTTCGTCAAATTATATATTTGGTACCTTGTTAACCGCCAATAACAACATGCGCATCCTTAATTTTGTGGCACTTTCTGGAGTGATCATCAATTTGGGGCTGAATTTTTTATTAATTCCTAAATTTCAATCTGTTGGTTCGGCATTCGCCGGCATGGCGGCTCAATTGATCACGGCCATACTACAGTTGGTGATAGCAGTTCGCATCTTTAAATTCCAGATAAATTATTCTCTTATAATCCGATTTATCTTATTGATATTATTTATGTTAACGATTATTTACACATTGAATAATTTTGTAATCGTAGATTGGAAAACAGGACTACTTACCCTTGTTTTGTTAGGTATGTTGGCATCATTTTCACTAAAACTATTCAATCTCAAAGAATTTATTTTTATTATGAAATCCGGGCAATGACATGATTTATCTGCATATGTTGTCAAACTACTTGTTCATTGAACAATATTTCCTACTTTTGACGGCTTTAATGAATTAAATTAATGGAATCAGGCGGCGATTTTAAACGACCATTTTTATCTGGAGTCATATTACAGGTAGTATATCATTATCGGCAGCACTTGGCTATTCTCGGAATTTTAAGCATTGTATTATCGATTGTTTTTTCTTCTCCGGGGTTTATTACTCCATTATATAAGTCTACGGTAATTTTATATCCTACGGCGAGTAATTCTATTTCAAAGGTTTTACTGAGCGATAACTTTAATAATTCGAAAGATATACTAGAGTTTGGTGAAGACGAACAAACTGAACAGATGCTTCAGGTTTTGAACTCTAACAAAATCAGGGATCGTGTTATCAGCAAGTTTAGCCTGATGGAACATTATGGTATCAAAGAGAATGCCTCATTTAGGTTGACCGAATTATACGATGAATATGAGAGTAATTTTAAATTCAGGCGTACCGAATTCATGGCCGTAAAAATTACGGTAATGGACAAAGATGCACAAATGGCTGCTGATATGGCCAATGATGTAGCCGAACTTATTGATTCCACCATCAATAATATGCAAAAACAAATTGCAGTAAAGGCTTTTTTGATTGTTGAACGTGAGTATTTAAAATTAGAAGAAGAAATTAAAACGAAAGAGGATAGTATGACTGTACTTCGTCAATACGGCGTTCACGACTACGAAAGCCAGGCGGAGATGTTTAACATGCAGTTGGCCATGGAGATGGCCAAGGGGAATAGAGAAAGTATCAAAAGGCTCGAAACAAAGCTTGACATGTTAGCCAAATATGGAGGTCCCTATGTTTCGTTGCGCGATGCCCTCGAACACGATAAGAAGCAGCTAAGTGAGTTAAAAGCTAAATACGAAGAAGCCAAGGTGGATGCGACCCAAAGCCTGCCTCATAAATTTGTAATTAACACCGCATATAAGGCTGAGCGTAAATCCTATCCTATCAGGTGGTTAATCGTTGTCACGGCTACATTTTCGGTACTGCTGCTGGCGATCATTATTTTTGGGCTCTTCGAGATATTCTCGGGAGCATTGGGGAATAACATTAAAAAAAAAAGTACGATCGAAACGGTAGCGTGATTTATTGGAATTCTTTTTTCAAATCTTTAAATAAGGAACCGAAAGAGGAAAAAATACATAGTAAAGAACCCGGAGAGGTTCATCGGGCTGAACACCGATTGGTTGAGGAGAGAAAGGATCGTAGCAATTCAGAAGGAAAAAAAGAGTTATATTGGGATATTAATAACATTGAAATGGACAAATTTTTTAACAGCGCTCATCTTGTCAGTTTAATCGCCAAGTGGAAATACCACCTGATTTCGATTATTGGAATTTCGGCTATACTCGCTATCATTTTCTCGGGGCCATCCTTTATTACACCTATGTATAAATCGTTTGGAGTTGCCTATCCTGCCAATATTGAGCCTTATTCGGAAGAAAGTGAAACAGAACAAATGTTACAGGTGCTTAACTCCAAAGGCATTGTGGACAGTATGATCATCAAATTTCAATTGGCCAAACACTATGGAATTAATCCTGATTATAAGTATTTTAAAACAGTTTTAGTTAATACATACTATGATAACGTCCGTATCAGTAAAACCCCTTTTGAGTCGGTGAGAATAGAAGTGTTGGATAAAAGCCCTGATACCGCAGCTCTTATGGTTGAGGCGATTTTTCACTATTATGATCAAAAAATTGCATCACTTCACAAATCCAAATACAAAGAGGTGATTGATATGTATGGTGCTCAACTGGCAAGAAAACGTGCAACTTTAGATTCGTTAAAAAACGTGCTTTATGTTTTAGGAACAGAGCAGGGAATTATCCAGTACGAATACCAGTCGCAGGAAATTATGCGAGGTTATCTTAAAACTGTTGATGGAAGCAATGGATCGGGCATCAATACTAAGGAAGTGGACAGGTTGATGCAAAATATGGAAAAAGCCAGCGGGCAATTAATCGAGGTGGTACAAATGATCCAGGATGAAGCCCGCACCTATGTGGAAGTAAAACTCGACTATGAAATGGCCATCCGTTTTTATGAATCCAACATGACCTATAGTAACATTATTACTTATCCTTATCCTTCGGATAAAAAAAGCTATCCGGTAAGGTGGTTGGTTGTTGTTATTGTTTCACTGGCTACCTTTATCTTCACCCTGCTGATTATCTTTTTATTTGAAGGCAAGAAGGTAAGCACGGGGAAACATTCCTAACACTAATTGATTACAACGTTTTGAAGGAAAAGAATAAAATACTTTGGGTATATTTGTTAGCTGTCTTGTTTCTGGTGGTCAACTTTTATCTTGTCCTTGAAAAAGATGTGTATTGGCTTTTTTTATTGCCACTGGTTTTAATCGTGTTGTATTATTACCTTACCTCGCTTGACAACATTATTCTACTTATTACATTTTTAACCCCTTTTGCTGTTAATATACTGGATATGGATGTTGGTTTGGGGGTTTCCCTTCCCACAGAACCACTCATGCTTGGCGTGTTGTTGCTTTTTTTAGCCAATCTGATTTTTGAGAATCGCTACGACCGCAACATTTCAAAACATCCCATCAGTTATATTATCTATGCGCAATTGTTTTGGATGTTTTTTACCATGCTGGCCAGCGAAATGCCCATTGTTTCTTTAAAGTTTTTAATTTCCAGGTTATGGTTCGTGGTACCATTTTATTTTATGGCGGCCATGATCTTCAGGAATAAGTCGAATATCCATAAGTTTTTATGGCTCTATATGATCGCTTTGGCAATGGTGGTGGTTTACACGGTTACACTTCATTCGCAATATGGATTTGATGAAGAGGTGGGTCACTGGATTATGTCGCCCTTTTACAACGATCATACAGCCTATGGTGCGGCTCTGGCCATGTATATTCCGGTTGCATTTGGAATGATTTTTTATCCGGGTGCAACGAACCGAATGAGGGTATTGGCATCGGTGGTGTTATTTGTGCTGATAGTAGGCATCATTTTTTCGTATGGCAGGGCAGCGTGGATAAGCTTAATTGTTTCATTTGGAGTATTTATGTTGGTGCTTTGGCGCATTAAGTTCTACATCGTTTTTGCCACCATTGCATTGTTGATTGGACTCTTCTTCACATTTCAACAAGAAATAATAGATAAGTTAGAAAAAAACAAACAGGATTCTTCTGCCAATTTTATTGAGCACATACAGTCGATTACCAATATTTCATCTGATGCCTCTAATCTCGAACGGATAAACCGGTGGCAGGCAGCCCTTCGGTTGTTTGACGAGCGACCTTTGGTAGGTTGGGGGCCGGGAACATACCAGTTCGTCTATTCACCCTTTCAACGAGCCAAAGAAAAAACCATTATTTCGACCAACCTGGGCGACATGGGAAATGCTCATAGTGAATACCTGGGACCTTTGGCAGAGATGGGAATTCCCGGAATGGCGATCGTCCTGATTTTGATTGTGATGGTGATGATTACCGGATTGCGTGTTTACAAAACGGGAAATAGAGAAGAAAAGTTTTTAAGTATGATGGCTTTGCTTGGACTGATTACTTATTTTGCACATGGCGTCCTCAATAATTTTCTGGATACGGATAAATTGTCAGTCCCATTTTGGGGATTTATTGCCATTATCGTTTCATTGGATGTCTATCACTTAGACAAAAGCAACACTCAGGGATCAAAAAAGCCGGCTCCTTAACAGAAAACCGGCCATCCAGTATTATTTTAATTTTTTAATTAATTCCGGCAATTGCCGGATGGCAGCCAGTTCTTTCCAGTATTGACGGGCTTCAACCGCCGGCGACCCCATATATACTTTCCCACCTTCAACCGACTTATCAAGGGCTGAGGTAGCCAATATAATTGATTTTGCCCCAACAACGATGTCTTTGTTAATGGCCACACGTGCCCATATCAGCACATCGTCTTCAATAACAGTGACTCCTGCAATGGCTGCAAAAGCACCAATAAGACAGTTTTTTCCAATCACAGTATCGTGCCCAACCTGACATTGATTGTCCATTTTTGTGCCTGCTCCGATCGTTGTATCTCCTGTAACACCTCTGTCGATGGTGCACGAAGCACCTATTTCTACATTATCTTCAAGTATTACGCGGCCTCCGGATTCAAATTTTACATATCCTTGCGGACGGCGTTGAAAATAATATCCATCGCCTCCAATGACAGCATTGGGCTGGATGATTACATTGTCACCCAGAACTGAGTGATCGCAAATGGTTACATTGGCATGAATGATACAATTTCTGCCAATGGTCACCTGATTTCCCACAAAGGCACCTGGCTGTATTACGGTGCCTTCTCCGATGATTGCATCAGGACTTACCATGGCTGTGGCAGGAACAAATGGCCTGAAATGAAGAATTAGTTTTTTAAACGCATCGAATGGAGCGGCGTGAAAAATCAAACTTTTGTTCTCAGGAACCTCAACTTCCTTGTTGATGATAATTACCGAGGCAGCTGATTTTAATACTTTGTCGTAATACTTTGGATGATCAACAAAGGTGACATCACCGTGACGCACTACATGCAGTTCGTTTAACCCAATTGTTTCCTGCTCAGGGTTTCCAAGTATCTTACCATCGATAATGTCTGCTACTGAAGCTACTGTTAATGGATGAGGGAAGTTCATACTTATTCTTTAACGCGTTCTGAGTAATCGCCCGTTCTGGTATCAATCTTAATCTTGTCGCCTTCATTAATAAATAATGGGACTTTTATGATGGCACCCGTTTCAATTTCCGCATCTTTAAAAGTATTGGTGGCCGTATTTCCCCTGTCACCGGGTTCAGTATAGGTGACCTGGAGCACCACATAAGTAGGCATTTCACAAATCATGGGTGTGTCGTTTTCAGCGTGATATGAAATGGTTACCTCCTGGCCCTCTTTCATCAAATGAGGAGCCGGCACCATCGCCTTGTCTAAAAAGGTTTGCTCGAAGGTTTCGCTATTCATAAAATGGTAAGTATCACCTTCGTTATACAGGTACTGATAGGTTCTTCTTTCTACCCTTTGAATGTTGATTTTAACTCCGGAGGTAAAAGTGTTGGGGATTACTTTTCCAGTAATCACATTTTTTAATTTGGTGCGTACAAAAGCGGGTCCTTTACCAGGTTTAACATGTTGAAACTCAGCAATTGCCCAAAGTTCTCCGTTATACTCAATAATTAACCCGTTTCTGAAATCTGCGGTTGTTGCCATTTATTTACTATTTACAATGATAATTAAAGTTGGTTCTTATATTCGGTCTTTCATGCTGGTATAGCCTCTCATCATACCTCTCTGTGAATTGGCAATGAAACTCAGTATTTCATCACGGTCATCCGTGGCTGGAACATTTGCTTCAATGTAACTGATGGCCTGAGTGATGTTGTTTCCTTTCAGGAAAATAATCCGGTAAATGTCCTGAATGGCATTGATGCGTTCATTGGTGTATCCCCTGCGGCGCAGGCCAATGGAATTTACCCCTGCATAGGAAAGGGGCTCGCGTCCTGCTTTGGTGAAAGGTGGTACATCTTTACGCGCCATTCCGCCACCCGAAATCATGGCGTGTTTTCCAATGTGCACGAATTGGTGTACGGCAGCCAAACCGCCAATGATAGCCCAATCGTCAATAGTAATGTGCCCTCCAAGAGTACAGGCATTGGCCAAAATTACATTGTGTCCCAGAATACAGTCGTGGGCAATATGTACATAAGCCATTAACAGGCAATTGTCACCAATAACTGTTTCCATATTGGCTTTAGTTCCACGGTTGATGGTAACAAATTCTCTGATGGTCACGTTATCACCAATTTTTACGGTGGTGTCTTCACCTGCGTATTTTAAATCCTGAGGAATTGCAGAAATAACGGCACCGGGAAAAATTCTACAGTTTTTTCCGATGCGTGCTCCCTCCATGATAGTAACATTGGAGCCAATCCATGTACCCTCTTTGATCACAACGTTTTTCTCGATGTTAACAAAAGGCTCGATGACTACGTTTGGGGCGATTTTAGCCTGTGGGTGGACGTATGCTAATGGTTGATTCATGTTAGTATTTCTATTTTTGCTTATTCTTAGTAATTTGCGCCATCAGTTCGGCTTCCATCACAACTTTATTTCCAACAAAGGCTTCGCCACGTATGGAGCAAATCCCTCTTTTTATCGGACTGGTAAGTTCGATGGAGAATATAACCACATCGCCGGGGACAACCTTTGCCCTAAACCTGACTTTGTCAATTTTTAGAAAATAGGTTGAGTACAAATGAGGCTCTTCAACGGTGTTCAACACGAAAATTCCTCCTGCCTGGGCCATGGCTTCAACCAATAGAACTCCGGGCATGAGCGGTTCATCGGGGAAATGACCCTGAAAAAAAGGTTCGTCCATTGTTACGTTTTTTTGTGCAACAATGTGGCCTTCACTCATCTCTAAGACTTTGTCAACCAATAAAAAAGGTGAACGATGAGGCAAAATGGCCTTTATTTGGTTAATGTCGTAAATCGGATCAGCGTAAATGTCGAATGGTGGTTTTTTAATCATAGTTTATACTTTTAAGGTATGTTTAATGATTCTGGCAAATTCAGTATTTGTTTGGTGGCCAGGTCTGAATGCGGTTATTTTTCCTTTAATGGGTTTCCCCAACAGGGTTAAGTCGCCAATAACATCTAATAGTTTGTGGCGTGCGGGTTCGTTTTCGAAATGTAGTTGTAAATTATTTAAAATTCCGTTTTCTTTAACTTTCACGGTTGGTTTATTAAAAACTTTAGCGAGCCTGTCAAGTTCTTGCTGGTTCACCGGTCTGTTAATAAAAACAATGGCATTACTCAAATCACCTCCTTTTATCAGGTTGTTCTGAAGTAGAAATTCGAGCTCATGCAAAAAAACAAATGTCCTGCAAGGGGCTATCTCTTTCTCAAATTCAGCAAGATGGTTTAATTGTGCGGTTTGTTTGCCAAGTACCTGGGTTTCGTAATCAATTTCTACGGTCACTGAAAAGGAATCTGCCGGTTCAATCATGATCTTGATCATCTTTGAAGGAATCTCATGCACGATCGTCTCGGTGATGACCAGATAATTTTTTGGGGCATCCTGCACCTTTATGCCGGCTTTTAGTAATGCCTGAACGAAATGTTGAGACGAACCATCCATAATGGGGATTTCTTCCACATCCAGGTCGATGAGAACATTGTCAATACCAAGCCCTGTTAAGGCCGCAAGTACATGCTCGATAGTAAAAATACTTACCTCGTTGTTCCCAAGTGTGGTTCCTCTGGCAGTGCTCACAACAAAATCAATATTGGCATCGATAATCGGTTTTGATGCCAGGTCGGTTCTTCTGAATTTGATCCCATGGTTAACAGGAGCAGGATGAAAAATCAGTGTTCCGGTTTGTCCTGTATGCAATCCGTTTCCTTCGACCGAAATAGACTGATGTATCGTTTTTTGTGGCTCTGTCATCTACCGCATAAAGGTTTGATATTGTTAAGGAATTTTTGCAAAAGTAATCATTTTTATTAATTCATTTACAATTTTCGGATGGGTGGATTGGACAAATGAATACCTCAAATAAAAGTGTTATTGGTTGTATCATTTGAGGTTGAAGGGGCAATGTGGAAACGCAAAAAGTCAGTTTCGGTTATTTGCGCTCCAGTTGATTTACTCTTTTCACCAGTTGATCAAGTCGTCTGAAATGCACATAGGAACGTTGAAATTCGCGAATGCCAAAAGCAGGACTGCCTTCCACCACCTCGCCTTCCATGAGGATGCTCTTTCCTACACCCGATTGGGCGGCAATCATCACTTTATCAGCTATGGTGATATGTCCCACAATGCCCACCTGTCCACCAATCATACAGTTACGGCCAATTTTTGTTGAACCGGATATACCGGTTTGAGCGGCAATTACGGTGTTCTCACCAATTTCTACATTGTGTGCTATTTGAATCTGGTTGTCAATTTTGGCTCCTTTTCGGATGATGGTCGATCCCAGGGTTGCCCTGTCAATGGTGGTATTCGAACCGATTTCTACCTGGTCTTCGATGATGACGTTACCCAATTGGGGTACTTTACGAAAATCGCTGGATTCCTGCGGGGCAAAACCAAATCCGTCAGAACCAATTACTACTCCGGAATGCATTGTGCACCAATCACCTATCTGACAATCATCATAGATTTTCACTCCACTATAAAGGATGGTTTCCATTCCGATTTTACAATCATATCCGATGCTGGTGTTCGGGTAAATCTGACAATTATCACCGATGGAGGTATTTTCGCCAATGGAAACAAATTCCCCAATATATATATTCTGACCAATTTTAGCCGAAGGCGCAATATAGGCCCTGCTGGATATACCACTCCGCTTGCCCTTATTTTGCTTGTATAATTCAAGCAATTCGGCAAACGATACATAGGCATTTTTCACCCTGACCAACGTGGTTGTAATGGGATGATCGGCAATAAAATCTTCGTTTACAATAACGATGGAAGCCGGAGTTTCATATATGAAATGTGCATACTTGGGGTTGGCTAAAAAACTTAAAGTACCGGGAAGTGCTTCGTCGATTTTTGAAAGATTGCTTACTTCAACCAGTGGATCTCCTTCAACCTTGCCTCCAAGAGCATCTGCTATTTGTTGAGCTGTAAATTTCATCTTATTTTTGGGTGCAAGGTACTCATTTTTTAGCGAAGTAAACTGAACCAACATGAATATATAAAATTCATGTAAACAAAACGTTAACAAGTTCTCCAGATCACTATTAGGGCAAAAAGTTGGACTAAAATAGCAACTTTAATTGAATCTGTGAATTAAAAGTCTTGCGGTGATATGGAGTGATCCCAAATTCCCTGATGGCCAATTTATGTTCCATGGTTGGGTATCCTTTATTTTTTATCCAGGCATAATTCGGGCACCGATGGTGGAGTTCAAGCATGTACTCATCCCGATAGGTTTTGGCCAGTATGGATGCCGCGGCGATAGATAAATACCTCGCGTCACCTTTTATTAAACAACGGTGTGGTATGGTTTTGTATGGAGTAAACCTGTTACCGTCTATCAACAAAAGCTGGGGGTTTGGCTTTAGTTTTTCGATGGCACGGTGCATGGCCAAAAAACTGGCGTTGAGGATATTTATTTCGTCGATTTCTTCCGGTGAACAGGAAGCAACTCCATACGATATAGCCTCTTTTTCAATTATTTGACGTAAAAAATTCCGCTGTTTTGGAGAAAGCTTTTTGGAGTCGTTCAATAGCTGATGTTGATAACCAGGAGGTAATATCACGGCAGCGGCAAATACGGGTCCTGCCAAACAACCTCTGCCTGCTTCGTCGCATCCGGCTTCAATTAGATTTCCGGTAAATGAACTAATAAGCATTAAACAAGATCATCAGGTGATTGCCAACAATAAACAAGGTGATTACTAAAAGGATGAGGTTGATTAGCCTGGTTTTTTTAAGTAGTACAAGCTGGTGAGCCACAATGAATGCATAAGGTATGCCCAGCAACATGAATGCCAGTGAACTTTTGTTAAAAATGAGGATCAGTAAAAGTTGAAAGGCGAAAAAAAGCAGCAAAATAAAAAGATTGCGACGTAAATTGATGTTTTTTTCTCCCAGGGATGAAGCAAGTTTGACTGAAAACAAGATTCCCAGCAATAAAAGGAGGGTGAAAACGGCTAATTCTGTCCAGGGAAGATCTGGTTTAAAATTGACAACAGGAAGGATTTCCCCCACAAAATTTGCTGTTGCTGATTTAAGCTGGTCGGTCATGAAAAACCAAGTGAGCAGAAATAAGTAAGGACCAAGCAAGCCCAACAAACTGGTAACATAAGCCCTCCAGCTGTTAACCCTATGAAGCAATAGGGAGAACCAGATTAAGAGGATTAAATAAATGAGGGGAGGATAAAAAAAGGAGGCGACACTTAGGAGCAATCCTGCATTGAGTGCGTTTGTTATAGTGCTTTCGCGCTGGTACAGACTGAGGCAATGCCGCAGCATCCATAAAAGCAGCAGGCTTATCCAGATAAATGAGTTTGTTGTGAAATACGCTGAAATACTGGCTGTAAACAAGATGTAGATGAAAATGGGAAGTGTATTTACTTTCCCTGATATATGGTGTTCAATGGAAATGAAATTGAGAAAGAAAACACTGAAAACATAGACCAGTAAAGTGAAAATAATGCCTGTAATGGGGAAGCTATCGAACACAGATTGGAATGGCAAAAACAAATAGCTTGGAAAGCCTTCACATTTTGCCGGATGAATAAATTGAGGAAGCCATCCAACCACCACGATAGTTAACAGCCATGCGTAGCGTGAAAAATAGCTCTTGCTGAAGTATTTTATCATAAAACAAACCTATTACCTCGCACCAAGATCAAATCCGATGTCATTCCGAAAATACCGACCTTCGAAATGGATGTTTTCCGCGTTGGCATAAGCATTATTTAGTGCTTGCCTTAACGAATATCCGTAAGATGTGACAGCAAGCACCCTTCCTCCATTGGTTTTTATCGCATTATTTTCAATGTCTTTGGCCGTGCCCGCATGAAAAACAATACAATTGTTCATGTTTTCGAGACCTGAAATCACCTTCCCTTTCTCAAACTTCTCAGGATAACCACCTGAAACTAAAAAAACGGTAGCTGTATAACGTTCATCAAAAACAATTTTATGCTTCCCCAACGTGTTGTTTCCTACTGCAATAAAAAGTTCCAACAGATCGGATTGAATGCGTGGGATGACCGATTCCGATTCGGGATCACCCATCCTGCAGTTGTATTCAATTACTTTTGGATTTCCATCTTCCTGAATTAATCCAAAAAAGATAAATCCTTTATAAATGAGGCCCTCTGATTGTAAGCCTTTTATGGTTGGGACAATGATCAGCTTTTCAACTTTTTTAATAAATTCAGTGTTCGCAAATGGTACTGGCGATACCGAACCCATACCACCTGTATTCAGCCCGGAGTTGCCTTCTCCAATTCTTTTATAATCTTTGGCATCGGGCAATATCACGTAGTCAGTTCCATCGGTGAGCACAAATACAGAACATTCAATACCTGTTAGAAATTCCTCAATGACAACCTTTTTCGATGCATCGCCAAACTTAGCATCGGTTATCATCGATTTTAATTCAGCTTTCGCCTCAGCAAGTTGGTCGAGAATAAGTACACCTTTACCTTGAGCAAGCCCATCGGCTTTAAGGACATAGGGTGGAGATAACGTATCCAGGAAATCCATCCCTTGTGATAAATTATTTACATCCACAGTTAAGTACGCCGCGGTAGGTATTTGGTGGCGAAACATAAAGTCTTTGGCAAAGTCTTTACTGCCTTCGAGCATGGCGGCGGCTTTTGAAGGGCCTATCACAGGAGTGTTGCAAAGAATTTTATCTTGCTGAAAGTAATCATAAATACCCTGGACCAAAGGATCTTCTGGGCCTACCACCACCAAATCAATGTCATGCTCAATTACCGCAGTTTTGATGTGTTCAAAATCGTTTACACCAATGGGAAGGTTGGTTCCTAAACTTCTGGTTCCTGCATTTCCCGGAGCGATAAATATTTTTTCCGACAAGCTGCTTTGGGCAATTTTCCACGCCAAAGCATGCTCTCTGCCCCCACTTCCAAGTATAAGTGTATTCATCTGGTTTGGTATTTTTTAGCGGTGTAGTTTATTTTATTGAATCTTTAATCATTTTTTGGAAGCTATTCCATAATTGATCGGCCGTATTGTCCCATGTGAAAAGATGGCGGCGTTTGCGACCACGTTCAATGAGCGATAGGGCCAATTGTTTGTCAAAAGTAATTTTTTCCATGGCTTCTGCAATCTGGTTAATGTTGAATGGATCGACCAAGAGAGCCGCATCACCTGCAATCTCAGGCATAGAGGTTGTTGTAGAGGTAATTACCGGAATACCTGCATAAAAAGATTCCACAATCGGGATTCCGAAACCTTCAAATATTGAAACATAAACGAGTGCTTTCGCGGCACCTGTTACGGCAACCAATTTGTCCAGGTTAAGCCTGCCGGTAAAAACTACCTGTGACTTATGGGTCATCTTAAGGTAGCTGTTTTTAATGTCATCGGTCCAGTACATTTTTTCACCCACTACCACCAACCGTGTTTGTACCGATGGATTGTTTATTCTAAATACATCAAATGCTTTAAACAGGTTGGTTAAGTTTTTGCGTGGATTTAAAGCACCAATAAATACGAAATAGTCATGCCCACTGGTGAGTTCTTTTTTTATTTTAACCTGATCGGCTTCCGAAATGGGAGAGAAGTGTTGGTTGGCACCGTTGTAGGTTACGTCAATTTTTTCTGGGTCAATACCATACTGTGTTACAATGTCAGATTTTGAGTATTCCGAAACGGTGGCAATTCGCTTGGCTTTTTTTGCGAATCGCGCGGTAAAATATTGATAATGCCACCTGGCCAACCGGGGGATGTATTGAGGATAATGCTCAAAGTTTAAATCATGAATGACCAGCAAGGTAGGGACTTTTGTTGACAGCGAACCATAGGCATCAGGTGAGATAAAGGCATCTGCTTTGATTTTCTTCAGGATATGTGGAATGGAAAGCTCGAACCACAAAATAAATAACAACGGATGACGTGCGGGTGGCCCGACAACAATTGGTGTAACGTTCTTACTAAAAATAAATTGGGGATCGTAGGCCCGATCGAAGATAAAAAAAAATTCGTGCTCCGGATGGTTCGTCACGATTCTTTTCAGCGTTTCATAGGTGAACCAACCAATGCCCTCAAGCTGGTTTTTAATTAATAATCTGGTGTTTACGGCAATTCTCACGTTGGTTTGGTTAGCGATGTGCGTGCAAATATCCAAAAAAAAACTCAGAACTTGCTCATTAAGAATTTGGTTAGATGCGAAGTGATCAGCCCACAAACGATACCTAAGAACGCCCCACCCAGCACATCGAAAGGATAATGAACACCCAAATAAACCCGGCTAACCATATTCAATAGGACATATACAATGAGAAAAAGGGCTAAAATCATATTCATGGGACGGAAAGCCAAAAGAAGAAAGGTAACCAGGCCAACTGAGTTGGCCGCATGAGACGAGACAAATCCATATTTTCCGCCACAACCTATAATGGTTCTAATGCTGTCTTGCAAATCGGGATGATGGCAAGGGCGTAATCGTAGGAAGACCTCTTTAAACAAATGTACCGAAAGCTGATCGGTAAGTGTAACGGTCAGGGCCACCATCAAAAGAATGAGAATGGCCTTCATCCTGAATTTTCGAATGATTAAATAAAGCAATAGGATATAGAGAGGAAGCCACGAAAGGGTTCCTGTTGAAAAAATCATCAGGTAATCCAACACAGGTGAATAGTGCTGATTAATAAGCAACAGCCAATATTCATCTATGTTTTGAAGGATTTCAAACATACAAATCAAGGATTACATTTCGATGGCTTTTTGTTTCATCTCGTAGTACATGGTGTTGTAAGGATTGCGTTTAATTAGAATATCCAGCATGCCTATGGCTTTTAATCCTCTTCCTTTTTCAAGAAACCGTTGTGCTTTTTTCAAATAGTATTCATCGTCATTGCATGGGAAACCCGGATTTTCAGCCAGGCAAACCAACAAGGCGGCTTCCTCATCCGTTTTAGTTCCTTTGATTCTAAACTGAATGGGAATTTCCATTTTAGTATACTTGTCATCCGTACAATGATTCCATTGTTTTTCGGTTGTCACAAAAAAATTGCTTACCATATCATCAATCCCATAACCCAACGGATTCTTGATCCTGATATCGCTAATTGTACCATCACAGTCTACCACAACCGAAACGAGAACGATCCCAACAACACAACTGTTCCGGGCCATTTCGGGATAGGTTACCTGTTTGATAAACTCTTTCTCAAAACTATAATAACCACCTTTGAACCGATAGTTGAGCAAGCTGATCAGGTTGTTTTTACGACTTTGAGAGATGGAAGTTGTATCCTGTGCATGGCTTAAACCCGGATGAATTATCAGCAATGCAAGAATCAAGGCGATCATTTTCATAACAGAATATTTTCCGTAAAATTAATCAATTTGGCTTGTTTCACAATTTGTGAAGGAAATATCCCTTATTTTACTGAATCGAATAACTGAATTATCTCAGTTAAAAGTGTTTTTGTCTTTTTTAATGTGGAAATTACTTCCAGTTTTTCCAATGATTGGTCATTTTTTCTCCTCTCAAGGTATTCCCTGGCTCCGGCGATGGTCATCCCTTTCTCTTTGAGTAGATGGAGAACCAATTGAGCCTGGTCGATGTTCTTTTGAGAATAATAGCGCGTCCCCTTGTCGTTTTTCTTTGGTTTAAGAAAGCTGAATTCTTGTTCCCAATACCTGAGTTGCGAGGGTGTAACACTTAAAATATCAGCCACCTCTCCAATCTTGTAGAACAGTTTTTCAGCCATTTATTGTTAGTCCAGAGTTTGATTCGAATAATTAGATTGTTCGAGTACCAATCCAAATTCATCGGGTGACAAATCGTTGAAGAAATAATAAATAGGGTTTACCGTGTGGCCATTTTTTTTCACTTCATAGTGCAAATGCGGAGCGGTTGATTTGCCCGTGTTTCCAACAGTACCGATTAATTGCCCGCGTTTTACTTCTTCACCAATTTTAACTTTAATGTCTTGAATGTGCGCATAAAATGTCTGGTATCCAAAGCCGTGATCGATTGTGATGGTGTTTCCATACCCCCTGGAGGCTTTACTCGTCCTGATAACATTGCCTGAACCGCTCGAATAAATAGGTGTTCCACGGGGTGCGCTAAAGTCAACGCCCGCGTGAAACTTGTTGATTTTATAAATGGGATCAATTCGATAACCGTAGAATGAAGACAGCCGTTTAAGATTTGTATTGCTAACTGGCTGAATAGCCGGAATACTGGCCAACATAATTTCTTTGTTCCGGGCCATTTCGAATACTTCATCAAACGATTTTGATTGCACATACATCTGGCTGGCCAGGACGTCAAGTTTTTTGGCGGTCTTTATTAAAAGCTCAGAATTTGAATAACCGTCAAGCTGATCATATCTGTCAACGCCACCGTAACCTGCTTGTCGAATCGTTTTTGGAATTGGCTCGGCTTCAAAAATAACCCTGTAAATATTGTCATCCCGGTCACTCATTTCTTTCATCAACACCTGGAGTTTATCCAGTCGATCGTTCATGATGCTGTATTGAAGCTTTACTTGCTCAAGTTCAGCTTTTTGCATCCGTTCACGAGGAGTTTGCGTAAAAGTATAGGCCAGAATGGTCAGGCCTACCGAGAAAGCCAATGCCGTTATTAAAAAGAGAAATGTATTAGCTATTTTTTGACCACTTGACTTCCTAACTTCTTCGTAAGCAAGCGATTTTGAGTTGAATATATATTTGGTTTTGGCCATAGATGAAATTAACACTGGGGCAAAATTAATAAATTAGGCTACATTTGCATCTTAAAAATTCGTAAATATAAACAAATAATTGTTAACTAAAATTCTATGAAATCCGTAGAAATTCGTAATGCTTTCCTCGATTTTTTTAAGCAGAAGCAGCACCAGCTGGTGCCTTCAGCTCCCATGGTTGTAAAAAACGACCCAACCCTCATGTTCACCAATGCCGGCATGAACCAGTTTAAGGATGTGTTTTTGGGCAATTCACCGGCGACTTATGCACGGGTAGCTGATACTCAAAAGTGTTTGCGGGTGAGTGGAAAACACAACGACCTTGAAGAAGTAGGTCACGACACCTATCACCATACCATGTTCGAGATGCTCGGCAATTGGTCGTTTGGAGGAGTGCAAGGTTCTTATTTTAAAAAGGAGGCCATCGATTGGGCGTGGGAATTGCTGACTGAAGTACTGAAAATTGATAAAGAAAATCTATACATTACTGTTTTCGAGGGAGATCAAGCAGATGGTTTGCCCATGGATCAGGAAGCCTATGATTTTTGGGCCAGGACGGTACCTTCATCCCATATTCTATTGGGTTCGAAAAAAGATAACTTTTGGGAAATGGGCGACACAGGCCCATGCGGACCCTGTTCGGAAATCCATGTCGATATTCGTTCAAAAGAAGAAAAAGCCAAAATCAATGGGAAAGATTTAGTTAATCAAGATCATCCCGAAGTGATTGAAATATGGAACCTGGTGTTCATTGAGTTTAACCGCCTTTCTTCCGGCAAGTTAGAGCCTCTGGCTGCCAAACATGTGGATACAGGGATGGGATTTGAACGACTTTCGATGGTAATCCAGGGCGTACGCTCAAACTATGATACAGACGTGTTTGCACCTTTAATTAGCGAAGTGGCCAGAATGGCCGGAACAACCTACCATTCAGATAAAAATAAGGATATTGCCATTCGGGTAATTTCCGATCACATCAGGGCGGTTTCGTTTGCTGTGGCAGATGGTCAACTTCCATCAAATACCGGGGCCGGTTATGTCATTCGACGGATCTTACGGCGGGCGGTTCGATATGGTTTTACTTTTCTGAATTTCGAGGAACCATTTATGTTTCAACTTGTCCCCATTTTAGCCAGCCAAATGGGCACAGTTTTTCCCGAATTGGCCTCCCAGAAAGAATTTATTATTCAGGTAATTAAGGAAGAAGAACAGTCTTTTTTGCGAACACTTGCCCAAGGAATCAAAAAGTTTGATCAGTATATTCTACAACTAAATGATCAAAAAATAATTAACGGGGCTTTTGCTTTCGAGTTGTTCGACACCTTTGGTTTTCCCATCGATTTAACTCAGTTAATCGCCCGTGAGAAAGGCTATTCTGTTGATATGGATGGATTTAATAAGGGATTAGACGAGCAAAAACAACGTTCGAGAAGTGCAGCCTCCGTTGAAACAGGCGATTGGATTGAATTACCAGGAACCAGTGTCTCGGAAGGCTTTGTGGGGTATCACCAGCTGGTTGCCGAGATCCGAATCATTAAATACCGTAAAGTAATTGCTAAAAAGAAAACCAACTTTGAGGTGGTGCTTAACCGAACTCCATTTTATGCCGAATCAGGAGGGCAAGCAGGCGATATCGGCCTTTTGGTTTCTAAGACCGAAACGCTTGAAGTAGTAGATACAAAAAAAGAGAACAACCTCATCGTTCATTATTTAAACAACCTGCCGAAAAATCCTGAAGCTGTTTTCGAGGCGGTTGTAAATGCCGAAAAAAGGCAGCTTACTGCCAATAATCACACCGCCACGCACCTGATGCATGCAGCGTTGCGGCAGGTTATCGGGATGCATGTTGAACAAAAGGGATCGTTGGTTGATGCAGGAAGACTCAGGTTCGACTTCTCTCATTATTCAAAGATGACTCCAGACGAGATCAGGCAAGTTGAACTGATTGTAAATAAAAAGATACGCGAAAATCTTTCAGGGGAAACAAAAGAAAACGTCCCTATCAAAAAAGCGCTCGAAATGGGGGCAATGGCCTTGTTTGGAGAAAAATATGGAGAGGAAGTTCGTGTGGTGACCTTTGATCCCCGGTTTTCGGTTGAATTATGCGGTGGAACCCATACTTCCGCAACTGGAAATATTGGATTGTTTAAGATTGTTTCTGAAAGTGGTATAGCGGCCGGAGTGCGTCGCATAGAGGCTTTAACGGGGTCGCACGCCGAAAAATATGTACAGGATCAACTTGATACACTTCACCTAATCAGTAATCAGTTTAAAAATCAGTCGAATACTTTGCTCGCAGTAGTGCAGACATTAGAGAAGAATGTCCTTCTTCAAAAAGAAATTGAATCACTGCAAAGGGAAAAAGCAACTCAACTGGCGGGTCAGCTTTTTGACAATGGCATTGAATTAGCACAAATGCGATTTGTTTCGGGTAAATTTACCATGGATGTAAACCAGGCCAAGCTATTGGCACAGAAACTACGTACCATGGGTACAAATGTGGTTGTGGTGATTGGTGCTGTACACGAAAACAAGGTCAATCTGGTGATAGCAGCTTCAGATGAACTCATAGCGAATAAACAGTTTGATGCCGCCGCAGCCATTAGGCAGGTAGCAACCTATATAAAAGGAAGCGGAGGTGGTCAGCCGCACATGGCTACTGCCGGAGGTAAAGAGGCCGAAGGCATCGATTCGGCCATTGCCGCTGTGAAAAACTTGTTGGGTTAGTTCGTAGTTATAAGTAAATATTTGATGGGTTTATGGATGATAACGAGGGTAAATGCTTACTAATTTTCAAGGTGTAAACCTTTTAATTCTTTTATAAGACCTGTTTCAAAATAATAACCTGATGAATTCGACTTATTTATCTTGTTTAATTTCAGCTAAATAGATCAATTTTGTTAATTGATTTGGCTTGTTAATAACATTTTTAATAAAAAAATGAACCTTGAACGCTGTCCGGCTGAAAATTTATAAATTTACCCGGTTGGCTTAGTTTGATGATAAACCAAAATACTTCATGTTTAAAGAACAAATTATAAGCTTTAAGTTTTTTCTATTGGTAGGCATGTTCTGCTTCGGTGGCTACCCGGCCAGCTCACAAATAGATCTGGGTCAGCAAGTAGATGTTGAACTGGTTAACTTTAGCTCATTAAGTCCGGTACAATCTGAACTGAACCAGCTAACCGGTTGGTCGAAGCAAGACAATGGGCGCTGGCTTTCAGCTGCTAACAGGATCCCTTTTACCGATGAACGTACCAACAAAAATACAGGCTCGGAACGTAAATTAGGACAAGACAATATCATTTCCCTTCAAATCCGAAAAGTAATGATTGGCAACGAACAATACAATGTCCTGGTAAAAAAATACCACGATGGTGAGTATGAGTTTCCTGTATTGGGAGAAGGGTGGAGAGGATATAAATCCCTTGATTTTTACGTGTTTAAAAGCAAGAAGCTTGATGATATGCTTCCAGTCGTAATTCCGTTCAACAAGGCCTATGCAGTTGATTTAAACTTGTATACGCGCGGAACAGTTAAAAACTTTGAGCAAAAGGTTGAGGATGATGAAATAATAAGGGCCATTCAAAGCATTGAACGTGGTGAAACAGTGAACGACTGGAACTTGGTGTTTGCTGTTTTTCCAATTAAAAATGGGGAAGAAGAGGTAGTCAGGTTTAAATTAATCAGATCGTTTCGTAAAAAATATCTGGTCAGCTATTATGCAGCTCCTGAAAACTGGGTAAAGAACTTTGACATGACTTTTTATGAAACAAAATTATTTCGGTTTAAATCACTAGTCCGTGATGCCCAGGAGTTTGTCCTTGAGGTCACCAACCCGGACAATCCCTTAGCCGAAAATGATGCCTATACCAATAATTTTAACTGGGGGATTCTTAAATATCAAATGGGTGATTTTCCGGCTGCCATTGAGTTTTTTGATACAGCATTGGAAGAAAATCCTGACACTCCCGATTTCCTGATTTACTCCTTCCGCGGTAACGCACGCAGCAAAATGCGCCTCTATGATGATGCCATCGATGATTTTGACAAGGCACTCGATTTTCAACCTGATGATGTGATGGATTACTCCAATTGGGTGAAAAATTATTTCAACAGGGGTGTAGCAAAATACTATTTGCACGACATGACCGGCGCTTGCAAAGACTGGAATAAAGCCCTGGAGTTTGGCTTTGGCCCGGCACACGATTACTTGTTGAACTATTGCCAATAACATTTTAGCCTATAATTAGACTATGCCCAGATCGTACCTCTTTATTTCGCTAGCAATTCTATTGATGCTGTCACAGGGAGTATCTGGACAATCACCAGCTTTTTCTACTAAGGATAACTTATCGCACGAATGGCAATTTAATTATCATATTGGCCTTACCCAGTATTATGGCGATGCAAGTAACAATGGTTATTTTAAAAAAATGTCGGGTGAAAGCGCGTTTGGAACCGGAATGATGGCAAGGAAGTTTTTAACGCCAACCATCGCCCTGGGAGCCGGTTTTTACTATTCATCGCTTAAGAGCCACAAGCAAAAAGCTGCGACAGGAGCCGTAGTCGATTTTGAATTGTCGGGTAAATACTACGACGGCAGTGTGCACTTGTATGTTGATTTGAACAATCTTTTCTGGGGTGAGGCTCACCGCAACGTTAGCTTTTATTCTACCATTGGTTTGGGTTATTCAGGGTGGAACAATCAATTGACAGATCATTTGTCTGGTCTGGTAATCAATAGTGGTGATGCCGTTAACGGAACCGCCACCAAAAAATCAGGAGTCGTAGTTCCTATTGGTCTTGGTGTGAATTATTTGTTGGGAAATAACTGGGCGCTTAACTTTGAAGGGAATCTGCATACAGTTCTTAGCGATGATGTGGATATGTGGGTCGATGGATTTAAATATGATCAGCCCTTTTACACGCAAATAGGCATTTCATATTATTTCGATTCCAAAGACAAGCAAAAAACGCGTAAAACAAAGGGTGAACGACCCCGCATGAGCGATGCGGTGATCCAAAGTCAGAAGAACATCGATCAAATTCCATTGTATGATTATCGAAAGCAGCCTGTAAAGCCGGAGGCTAAAACGGTAAAATCAACTGTTCCGGAGGTTATTGACCAAGCACCGGTTTCACCTTCAGGCAATTTAAAAGGGATGGTTTATCGTGTGCAGATTTTGGCAAAAAATCAATCAGTGCGATCGGTGGATGGACTAAAAAAGAAGTTTGGCTTGTCTGGTGAAATATTCGAAAATTTTCAGGATGGGGTTTACCGGTACTCTGTCGGTAGTTTCTCAAATTACCAACAGGCGCTTATCTACAGTCGGGAGCTGAAACAACGGGGGATATCAGATGCTTTTGTCGTTGTTTATCAGGATAATAGGCGTATAAAGCTGACCGATAATTTAAAAAAATAATTTTAACGAAGAAAATTCGAAATCAGGAAACGCGGCAATTATTGTATTCCCCTTTTTAAGTGATTCATTTCTAAGATATACTGGCGTTTTTTTTGGTTTTCCACCTATTTAATTAACCATCAGATTGTTGAAGAGCCAGTTTTTTGTTGTAAATTAGCCTTTTTTTACCTGGCGTACTTTATTCCTCTAAATGAAAGAGTCGATCATCATTGGTTTACTACAAAACATTGGCATATTGTTGGCATTCGCACTGCTTTACGAAACTGTTTGGTTAAAAAAGGTAGACCGAAAAAGTATCTCTTCAAAACTTATTTCCGGAATAATCATAGGTGGTATCGGAATACTGCTCATGTTTACTCCATGGACTTTGATGCCGGGTCTTATTTTCGACACACGGTCCATCTTGTTAGCCGTTTCAGGTTTATTTTTCGGTTTTATTCCTACCCTAATTGCCATGTTGATGACCGCCTTGCTGAGATTCTGGCTTGGAGGTGATGGTATGTGGATGGGCATAGCCGTTATCATTTCATCTGGCTCTATCGGGTTGTTATGGGCTAAATTCCATCACCTATTTTCCATTAAAAATGTTTATATAGACCTGTTGTTGATGGGGTTATTGGTTCATCTTGCCATGTTGGGGTGTACGGTTTTTCTACCTTCCGGTACTTTTTTGTCAACCATCAGCAACATTGCCTTGCCGCTGATATTCATTTATTCTCCAGGCACCATGTTGCTTGGTATCTTCATGCTCAATCAAACAAAAAATGTCCAAAATCGGTTTGTGTTTAAAAAATTGACCGAATTGGAGCGAAGGTTGAGCCAGATTATGAAAAGCGGAAATATAGTTTCTATTATCCTGGATACACAGGCAAATATTACCTTCTGCAATAAATATTTACTTGACCTCACAAAGTATACCAAGGATGAGGTATTACATCAGAACTGGTATAAATTTTTTATGCCAAAAGAGTTAAAAGATTCAACTAACCTCGAATTTACTGTCAGTTTAAATGAAAATACTTTTGTAAAAAATTTTGAAAATGAAATTATAGGGAAGCATGGCGATCGATTTTTCCTGTCCTGGTATAATACCCGTTTATTTAACGAGAATAATGAAATCATTGGTATGGCCTGTCTGGGCGTTGACCTGACTGAAAGAAAATTGTTCGAGCAACAGCTGCATGAAACCAATAAAAAATTGGAGGAAAAAAATCGGCAAAAGAGACTACTAAACAAGGAATTGGTAATTGCCAAGGAAAAGGCAGAAGAAAGTGACCGCCTCAAATCGGCTTTCCTGGCAAATCTTTCGCACGAAATCAGAACCCCCATGAATGCCATTATGGGTTTCACCGATTTGTTGAGAGAACCAAACTTGAATGGTGAGGACCGAGAAAACTACATTAACGTGGTGCATAAGAGCGGCAGGCACTTGTTGTCAATTATTAATGATATCATCGAAATATCCAGGATTGAGGCAGGTTATACCGAGCTCCATTCCGACCCCGTGAATCTAAATAGTTTTTTCGATGACCTGTATCAGACCCTTAATATAACCATTCCAAAGGAGAAGTCGATCAAACTTCTTGTCGACATACCCCAGGATGAACTCCGGATATTTACCGATGAAATTAAATTGAGGCAAATATTAATCAACTTAATATCCAACGCGTTAAAATACACCGAAAAGGGAAGGGTGGCCTTTGGGTATCGTAAAAAAGATCCGGGCGAACTGTTTTTTTGGGTTGAGGATACCGGTATTGGAATTGATAGAAAATACCACGAATTGATATTCAACCGTTTTCGGCAGGTGGATGAAGAACTAAAGTTTGCCAGAGGCGGTTTTGGTTTGGGGCTTGCCATATCAAAAGCATTTGTGGAGATGATGGGAGGGAAGATAGAATTATTTTCGGAGCCGGGTAAAGGATCCCGTTTTTCTTTTTCCATTCCACTAATTGAATCAAACGAGGAACTCCCTGAAATAGTAACTCCGTTGGTTCATAAACGGGTAACCCTCAACGACCATAGTTTGTTGCTGATTGTTGAAGATGATGAATTGAATTTTCAATACTTTGAAGAAGTGTTCCAGGGAGAGCGATATCCATATATTCATGCAACAAATGGGCTCGAAGCCGTGAAAATTTGTGAGAATAATCCTCAAATTAAGCTTGTATTGATGGACATCAAAATGCCAGTAATGAATGGATTTGATGCCCTGAAAATAATCAGAAACCAAAGACCTGATTTGCCCGTGATTGCACAAACTGCCTACGCCCTGGTAGATGATAAAGACCGAATCATACAAGCAGGCTTTGATGACTATATCACCAAGCCCATCCAAAAGGATTTGCTGATTGACATCATTGGTAAATATATGATTTAATGGTACCAGAATAAATATAGTTGATCATAAAAGGGATTTTTGCCTTTAAAGTTAATGGCAATACATACATGATGACCTGGAAGCTGACTCATTTAAAGAGCGTAAGATACTCCCGTATATTAACTCAATACAAATATGCTAAAGAAAAAAAAGCCGTTCCCTGGGAAGGAAACGGCTATCGAAAAAGTGAAACGTGTTTATTATATCGGAAAATCCTTAAAAATTTTTCCTGATTTCATTAAAATGTCAACATACTGTGCCCGGCGGTAAGCAAAAGGGTCTTTGATGTTCTTCTTGCTCAATTTACCACGAAATTCGCTCAGGTTGTTGTATTGCTTATTGGCCATCCAGATTTCCATATCCTCCAGCATTTTAGCTATTTGCGATGGACCATGTTTATAGATGGTGCTCACAATTTGTACCACATTGGCACCGGCCAGAATCATTTTAATCACGTCTTCCCCGGTAAAAATCCCACGGTTGGCACAAAGGTCTGCTTTTATGTTGTCGTACAGGATGCCCACATACCGCAAAGGAAGCCTTGATTCATGTTCGGAACTCAGGTTGTATGGGAAGTGCAATTCTTCCAGGTCGATGTTGATGTCGGGCTGGAAAAGTTTGTTAAAAAGCACAAAACCATTGGTTCCTCTTTTGTCCATTTCGTTTACTGTATAAAGTGGATTGGTATAAAAAGGACTGAGTTTAACACTCACGGGAATTTTAACTGTTCTCTTCACGCCTTCAATGGTGTCCAGCTCTTCATTCAGGATTGAACGACCCTCCATGTCAAAATCACGTGGGTTATTGTAAAAGTTTAGTTCGAGCGCATCTGCCCCGGCCTCTTCCAGCTTTTTGGCATACTCGTACCAGGTGTCATCATATACACAGTTCAAACTGGCAATCATGGGAATGCTGACGGTGTTTCTGGCTTCCTTGAAGTGCATCAAAAATTCGTCAGGGCTTGCCTCATACATATCGGTTGGGAAAATGCTGGTCATTTCAGCATTCCGGTCATTGTAATCAGTCATATCCTGATCCAGTTCCAGGTTTTCCAGGTGAATCTGCTCCTCAAAAAGTGATTTATAAACAATGGCAGCAGCTCCGGCGTCTTCGAGTTTTTTTATGATCGATAAGTCGGTGACCAGATTGCTGGCCCCAACGATGATCGGATTTTTAAGTTTTAGTCCTAGGTAAGTTGTCGAAAGATCCATATCTAATAAATTTATAGTGTCTTTTAAATCTGTAAAATTACTGTTTTTTCATTTTGCAACGTGTGCAGTTGCAATCTATAATGATTTTAAATTGTTGTTTAAGGTTAAGTATTTGGGATGGGAGGGGGGCACCCGACAATTGAAATGAGTAATTTCGCAGCAAATTTCAAATTGATTATCAACTCATTTTTTCTAATTATAACATAAGATGAAAAATAAGAAGAAATTCATTACTTGTGAAGGAAACTATGCCGCAGCATATATTGCCTATATGTTTAGTGAAGTGGCTGCTATTTACCCCATTACTCCCTCGTCCGACATGGCCGAGTATGTCGATCAATGGTCGGCAAGCGGCAAGAAAAATATTTTTGGTGAAACCGTAAAAGTTTCTGAAATGCAATCAGAAGGCGGAGCATCGGGTGCTGTGCATGGTTCGCTTCAGGCAGGTGCCTTAACCACTACCTTTACTGCTTCGCAGGGGTTGTTGCTCATGATCCCGAACATGTATAAAATATCCGGCGAATTGCTTCCGGGTGTTTTCCACGTAAGTGCCCGTAGTTTGGCCGCCCAATCTCTTTCCATTTTTGGCGACCACAGTGATGTGATGAGTACCCGTCAAACGGGGTTTGCCATGTTGGCCACCAGCAGTGCCCAGGAAATTATGGACCTTGCCGGAATTGCCCATCTGGCAGCCATTAAATCCAGGGTTCCATTCATGCACTTCTTCGATGGCTTCAGAACTTCGCACGAACTTCAGAAAGTAGAAGTCATGGATCAGGAAGAAATTGCCAAACTGCTTGATTATGATGCGTTGCAACGCTTTCGCGACCACGCATTAAACCCTGAACATCCTGTAACCCGTGGTACAGCTCAAAATCCTGATATATACTTCCAGTCGAGAGAAGCCGCCTCAAAATTCTATACCGGTATTCCCGACATGGTTGAAGATTACATGCAACAACTAAAGAAAATCACCGGACGCGAGTACCATCCGTTTACCTATTATGGTTCTCCGGATGCAGAAAATGTGATCGTGGCCATGGGCTCCATTACAGAAGTCATTAAAGAAGTGGTTGATTATAAACTGGCCAATGGTGAAAAAGCAGGTGTCATCACCGTGCACCTGTACAGACCTTTCTCTGAAAAATACTTTATGAAAGCCTGTCCTAAGTCGGTAAAACGCATTGCTGTACTCGACCGTACCAAGGAGATAGGCGCCAATGGTGAGCCCATGTACCTGGACATTAAGGAATTGTTTTATGGCAAAGAAAATGCGCCTGTCATTGTTGGTGGGCGTTATGGATTAAGTTCAAAGGATACCACTCCGGCTATGATGATTTCTGTTTATGACAACTTGGCTGCTAAAAACCCAAAGAACCAATTTACGGTAGGTATTGTGGATGATGTGATGCACACCTCTTTACCCCTGTTGCCCGAAATTAATGTAGCACCTAAGGGTACATTCGCCGCTAAATTTTATGGCTTGGGTGCTGACGGTACGGTTGGTGCCAACAAGAATTCCATTAAAATCATTGGTGATAGTACTGATAAATATTGCCAGGCCTATTTTGCTTACGACTCAAAAAAATCAGGTGGTATTACGGTCTCTCACCTTCGTTTTGGTGATATTCCCATTCGCTCGCATTATTTGGTCAACACACCTGACTTTGTTGCTTGTCATGTGCCGGCTTACCTGGAAAAATACGATATGCTGGCCGGATTGAAAAAAGGGGGTACCTTTCTTCTTAACAGCATCTGGGATGTTGAAGAAACCAAGAACCGACTTCCCAATCATTTCAAAAAGTATCTGGCTGAGAAAAACATCACCATGTACATTATCAACGCCACCAAAATTGCTGAAGAAATTGGTTTAGGAAACCGCACCAATACCATCATGCAATCAGCTTTCTTTAAAGTAGCGGAAGTTATTCCTTACGAGGATGCTGTTGATGAGATGAAAAAAGCCATCCGCAAATCATATGGTAGTAAAGGGGAAGAAATTGTCAACATGAACTACGCCGCAGTCGACAGTGGCGATGCTGTTGAAAAGGTTGATATCCCTGCTGAATGGTCAAAGCTTGTTATTGAAAAACCAAAAGTAGATGATTCATTACCTGCATTTATCCGCGATGTGGTCAATCCAATCAACTTGCAAAAAGGCGACAGCCTGCCGGTTAGTGTTTTCAACGGACGTGAAGATGGCACTTTCCCTGCCGGGACAACAGCCTATGAAAAAAGAGGTGTCGCCATCAATGTTCCGGAATGGCTTGAAGAAAACTGCATTCAGTGTAACCAATGCGCCTATGTTTGCCCTCACGCTGCCATTCGTCCATTCTTGTTAACAGATGAAGAATTGGCAAAAGCACCGGAAGGAACCAATGCGATTCAGGGATTGGCAGGCATTAAGGCCTATAAATACCGCATCCAGGTTAGTACGTTGGATTGTACCGGTTGTGATGCTTGTGCCGAAGTTTGTCCTTCAAAGGTGAAATCGCTCGTGATGAAGCCCATTGGAACACAACTTGACGAAATTGACCGGTGGAACTACCTGAATGATGTAGTGGGTTACAAGGATGAGGTAGTACCAAAAGATCAAACAGTAAAAAACAGTCAGTTTGCACAGCCTCTGTTCGAATTCTCGGGAGCTTGTGCAGGTTGTGGCGAAACCCCCTATATTAAAGTGGTTACACAATTGTTTGGTGACCGGATGATGGTGGCCAATGCTACAGGGTGTTCTTCCATTTATGGTGGTTCAGCTCCTTCCACTCCCTATTGCACCGACCAAAAATCAGGTCATGGACCTGCCTGGGCCAACTCTTTGTTTGAAGACAATGCCGAGTTTGGTTACGGTATGTCCATTGCTACCGCTAAAATGCGGCAACGTATCCAAGAGCGGATGGAACAGGCTTTGAAGAAAGAATTTTCTGCCGCCTCCAAAGAAGCCATGAAGGAATGGATTGAAGGGAAAGATGATGCTGCAAAATCGATTCTGGCTTCTGCAAAAGTAGTTGCTGAATTTAGTAAAGAGAGCGATCCTCTGGCAAAAGAAATCCTTAACCTGAAACAATTTCTGGTAAAGAAATCTCAATGGATATTTGGCGGTGACGGATGGGCCTATGATATTGGATATGGAGGCCTTGACCATGTGTTGGCTCAAGGGGAAGATGTTAACGTTTTGGTTCTGGACACTGAGGTTTATTCAAATACCGGGGGCCAGGCTTCAAAATCCACCTCTATTGGAGCGGTAGCTAAATTTGCTGCTTCCGGTAAGAAAACCCGCAAAAAAGATCTGGGCGTCATGGCCATGACTTATGGATATGTGTATGTTGCTCAAATTGCCATGGGGGCAAGTCAGTCGCAGACCTTCAAAGCCATCAAGGAAGCCGAGGCTTATCCTGGCCCTTCATTGATCATAGCTTACTCACCATGTATTGCTCACGGTATCAAAGGTGGCATGGGTGGAGCTCAGAACGAAGAGAAGTTCTCTGTAGAGGCAGGATACTGGCAGTTGTACCGTTACAATCCACTTATGGAAGCCGAAGGAAAGAACCCCTTTACCCTGGATTCAAAAGAACCCGATTGGACAAAATTCCAAAGCTTCCTGAATAACGAAGTGCGCTACTCTTCATTAAAAAAAGCCTTCCCCGAAGAGGCTAAAAAGCTCTTTAAGCTGGCCGAAGAAAGTGCACTTTGGCGATACAAAAACTACAAGAGGATGACAGAAATGGATTATTCTAAATAGAAATTTCAAACAATAAAAAAGGGTTGCTCTGATGAGCAGCCCTTTTTTGTTTTCATTGGATATCCAGCCTCTTCTATATCGAATATTTTTTACTATAAAAGGGGCTATTTTATATCCAGAAAATAGGGTACCCTGGCCTGAACACCCTGTATACCTTGTAACGATTTCAATTCCTGGTAATATTTGGCGTACTCTCCCAACTCGTTGTTGATCAAACGGGTACTTACTTGTCCGGTGAGTTCCTCCATCAATTGTTGCACAAAGTCTTTTCGTTTTGGATATTCAACAATGCGGTAAGCATCGCCCAGTTGTGCTTTATTGGCTGCATATTTTACCGCAGCTTCTATTCCCCCAAAGTCATCAATGAGTCCAAGCTGCCTGGCATCCTGACCTGTCCAAACCCGGCCACGAGCAATGCTGTCGACAAACTGAATATCCAGTTTGCGTGTGCGGGCTACCAAGGCCGTAAACTCCTGGTAAATGTCAACAACAGTTTGGTTGAGTTTCTCGTGTTGAAATGGGCTTAATGGTTTCATGATGTCGATAAAATCTGAATTTTCGTTGGTCATTACGGCATCCCAGGTAATGCCAAGTTTGTCGTTAAACAATCCTTTCATGTTGGGGATGATGCCAAATACGCCAATAGAGCCGGTGAGCGTAGTGGGTTCTGCGAAAATATAGTCTGCATTGGTCGAAATCCAGTACCCGCCTGAAGCCGCCATGTCGCCCATGGAAACAATCACAGGTTTGTCTTTGATGGCAAGCTCTATTTCGCGCCGGATAATTTCAGAAGCCTGTGCATCGCCACCACCTGAGTTTACCCTGAAAACGATGGCTTTTACTTTCTCGTTATTTCTGGCTTCGCTGATGGCTTTTGCCATGGTTTCGGAACCAATGTTTTCCTGGTTTCCTTTTCCCTGAACAATACTGCCCTGAGCATAGACGATGGCTATCCGGTCACGAATTACTCCCTCTTCTTTTGAGGCCTTTGCATTAATATAAGAACTAAAAGCCACCAGGTTCAACTCTTCGTCTTCTGTTCTTCCTGTTTTCGTCTTAAGAATTTCAATTACCTCATCACGGTACAGGCTCCCATCGATAAAATGAAGTTCCAGGGCTTTTTTAGCGGTAGAAGTTTCGAGGTTGTCGGCAATGGTATTGAGGTCATCGATTGAAATGCCACGTGTTTCTGACAAAGCCATTAGTATTTGGCCCCAGATGGATTCGATGAGTGTTTGCATTTGTAACCTGTTGGCATCACTCATTTGATCGAGCATCAGTGGTTCGACCGCGCTTTTAAATTTATTATCTGGGCCACGCACCACCTGGATGTCGATATCCAGTTTTTTCAGGAGGCCTTTCAAAAACATAATTTGAGCGTTGAGACCCTTAAAGAGCACCATGCCTTCAGGGTTAAGATAAATTTCACTGGAGAGGCTGGCCAGATAATATGCTTTTTGATCGTAATTGTTAGCATAGCTGACAATAAACTTGCCTGTTTCTTTGAACGACTTGAGCTTTTCACGTATTTCCTGCGAGGTGGCTATGCCTGCCGGAATGGTCTCCATATCCAGAAAAATACCCTCTATTTTTGGGTCGGTGATGGCTTTGTCGAGGGTTTTGAGTATCTCGTTTAGTCCCAAGGGTTTGTTCGATTGCATGTTGGCAAAATCAAATCCTTCGAATGGATTTTCAGAAGCACGATCCATGATGGGAGCCTGCCAGTTGATTTGCAATATAGAGCGATCTTTAACCTTCACTTCTTCATCGCCCGACATAGCTACCAATGAAGCGACCATACCCGCGAAAAGCAAGAAAATAACGATAAATGTAAGGATGGTGCCTAAAAAGGAGGCAAACATAAATTTTAAAAATTGTTTCATGGCTGAAGTTGGATTGATTTAGAAGCAATATTAACAAATATTTGTGAATAATATTATAAGCCCTTCCGGAAATAAATCCACCAATTAAATGATCTTTAATCGTCACATTAGATGGTGCTAAAAAAGGTTGTATGAGGTTGATATTCAATAAACCTGTCGTGTTTACTTTGTTGCTGATGGTGTTGTGTACAAGTACTTACACGTATTCTGAAAGCAACCCGACCTGGGGAAGTGAGAAAAATAAGTTTATTGGTTATCAACAACAGCTTACTCTATCGGTTAACCTGTCGGGGTTGACGGCCATTGTTCCGGTCGATTATTATCGGGTTCGTTTTTATCCAAAGGCAACGAAAAGAGCTCGTTTGCTTCCATCTGAACAAATTATGGCATTGGGAGTGACCAGCGGGGAGCAACTGGAAACATTTCTTTTGCAAAACAACCACCACATCGACCTTTCTACTGCCCGCCATCTGGCCAGATTATATATTGAGGAATCGGCGATAGAAGGCGTTAACCCGGACGTGGCGTTCACCCAAATGTGTCTCGAAACGGGTTTCCTTCGTTTTGGAGGCGATGTGGACAGCCAACAGCATAATTATTGTGGTTTGGGTGTTACCGGCAAAGGAGAAAAGGGATTATCATTCATTGATTCGCGCACAGGCGTACGCGCACACATCCAACACCTGAAAGCGTATGCTTCCACAGAAAAGCTGAAAACAGACCTGGTAGATGAGCGTTTTCGTTTTGTGGAACGGGGTAGTGCTGTAAAGATTGTTGACCTGACCGGAAAGTGGGCCACCGACACACAGTATGATAAAAAGATTCGGAGCTTGTTGCATCGGTTAGGTCAAATTTAATCCTGATTTTAGAAGACCTTAAAAAAGAAAATGGTTTTTATTCCGAAAAGGCCAGGAACTTACTCTCCAAACTTGATTAATACGCTCTTTTTAATTGCATCCACATTTCATGATTTCTAATTTTAAGGTTTGTTATAGGCACGAAGATTTACTAGTTTTGCATTCCTGTCAATAGTTGTTATGCCAAAAAAAAATCAGGTTTTTCTGTTACTGGGAAGCAATGTCCATCCCAGGTCAGGATTCATTCGTAAATCTTTTGAACTGATTGAACAGCGGCTCGGTAAGGTATTGTCCGCTTCGGGATTGTACGAATCGCAGCCATGGGGGTTTGAAGCGGACACCTTTTTTCTGAACCAGGTAATTCAAGTACAAACTGGCTATTCAGCCATAGAAGTCCACGAACTTACAAGGCATATTGAAATGGAATTAGGCAGGGAGAAAGCGGTTGGTGAGGGATATTCCTCCAGAAATATTGACATCGATTTGCTGTATTTCAACGATGAAGTAGTTAATTTTCATGACCTGGTCATCCCGCATCCAAGGCTTCATTTGAGAAAATTCACCTTGATGCCACTGGTGGAAATGGCCTCCGGGTTTATTCACCCGGTTTTCAAAGTGAATCAATTAGAACTTTTAAACCAATGTGAAGACCAGGGAAAAGTATGGTATTATCAAATGGAACAGGCATGAGATACAATTTTATTGCCATTGAAGGAAATATCGGGGCCGGGAAAACCAGCCTGGCCACCATGATTGCCGAAGAATACAACGCCAAATTGATCCTCGAACAATTTGAGGACAATGCCTTCCTACCCAAGTTTTACAAGGACCAGGAGAAATATGCATTTCCGTTGGAGATGTCCTTTCTGGCATCCAGGTTTCAGCAGTTAACCGACCAACTGGGGACTCAAGATTTATTTAAGTCGTTTACCATTTCGGATTATTTTATCGTGAAATCGTTGATTTTCGCTCAAAAGACACTTCCTCCTGCTGAGTTGGCATTATACGTTCGTTTTTTTAATATCATAAATCACCAGCTTCCAAAGCCGGATTTGTTCGTTTATTTGTACGTGAATACGCCCAAATTGCAGCAAAACATCAAGCTGCGCGGACGATCGTACGAGCAGGAGATTAAGGATGATTACCTGGATAAAATCCAGGAAGGATATCTTGACTTCATCAAACAACAACCCAACCTCACCACTTTAATTCTCGATACCAACCATATCGATTTTGTCCGGAACCGTGCCGACTATAACTCAATTATGGAGGTCATCAAACAGGAGCACAAACCCGGGATCCATAGGATTACTTTTTAGATATATGCTGATCACATATATGGACGGATGTAAAGTATCTCCGTTGAAAACGAGTATTTTATATTCATTGGTATTCCATGGTGATAATAATACTCTAACAAGATGATCTATTGAATAATATTTCATCATTGCAGATATGCAAATTCGTGCTTTGGAAATTATTTAACTTTGTAAAAAAAAGAATACCATGCAATCTATCAGACTTGAGGTAAGCAACAAAGTTTGTAAGCATTTAATGTGGTTTTTAAGCCGTTTTAGCGAAAAAGAAATAAGGGTTATTAAGGAAGACACGAGCTTTCTGTCTGTTCAGGAATATATGCAAAATGAATTGCTTAGTGTGAACGAGGGCACTGCTGAATATATTGAGATAGACCAACTTGAGGATGATCTTGAAAAAACCATCAGGAAACATGAAGCTTAGGATCACAAGAACATTTAGTAGTCGGCTAAATAGCCAGATTGATTTCATTGTAGTATTTAACTGATGCACATTAAATTCCTGCATTACCAGTGCAAATAAATATACAAAGTTATGAAGGTCAAATGTATATGATGACTTCCTATTTTTTATCTAAAGAAAATTGAATGCTGGGAGACTGGAAAGCACAAAAAAAGCCCCGGCAACTTGCCGGGGCTTTTTCACGAAAAAAGCAATTTCTATTTCATGTTTACAACAGCCTGGAAGTCAGGATCGTTGTAATATTTGATGAACTCTCTGTCTAAAGCGGCAACTTTAGCTACTGCGGCATCTGCCTTGATCGATTGTCCAAGATAATCAAGCATCATCGATTTGTTGTCGGTACGTGCACCGGTGATAGCCAGCAAGTACATGGTTTCGGCATCTTGTGGAGCACATTTGAATGTGGATTCTGCACCGGCGTTATTGCCATTTAACAACTGAGCCAAGCCTTTATTGAAATCGCAGTTGGCGGCTTTTAACAGCATCTCGGCTTTTGCATAATCACCTTTGGCAATATTGACGATACCTAAGTTGTAATTTTCATCACCGCCCAGGCTTTGTGCTTTGATATAGCTTTTTTCGGCACTCAAATAATCACCAGTCATCATGTAGTAAGCACCCATGTTGTTGTGTACTTCAAATGAATTTTCGTTCATCTCAAGGGCTTTTGTCAACAACGCTTTTGCTATTTCCAGATTGCCTTCTGCCAACTCAACGGCTGCTGCATTATTAACAGCTCTCCAGTCATTAGGATAGTACTCTATAATAGAACCGTAAATCAACCTTTTATTTCCGTTGTCATTTGTTAAAGTGGCGGCATAGTGCAATTCTTCCATTTCCAGCGATTTAGGATCTGTTGTGGAGAGGTTTGCAATCTGCTCAGCCGATTTCTTCGGCATATAGGTAGTCACTTCAATGTTGGCGCGTCTTAACGGAGGAAGAATGTCGCGTTCGAGTTCAGGATAGATCAAAATCATGTTTCTGATTTCCTCTTCTTTTTTGCTTTGATCAGAAGAATTCACAACATTGAGGATAGCACTCTTGTCCTGAATGGATGAATTTTGAACTGCTTTCATAAAACCGTTCCAGTCGGGACCATTTGATTTTACAACGTAATTAACCGTCTTTGGATCAATGGCTTTGTTGGTTTTAGCGGTTTTTATAAATTTGTCATTCATGAATTTCTGAGCTGTTTCGGCACGGCGTTGTGAGAGGCCTTCGTTAAAAGTTTCTTCCCCTTCAGGTGAAGCCCAACCATTAATAGTCACATCTCTGATAACCCAGCCTTGTTCAACATCTGACAGGTTATTATTTAAAGCGTTGAAGTTTTCATCTTTTTTGTTGAGCGGAAGTTTCATATTCAACTGAGCCAGGTTCACCTGGAAGAACAGATCAGATTTTTGTGTGCTCAGAGTTTCTTTCTCGTAAGCATCTGGAGCCCAGGCCAACACTTCGGTATCTCGATACCAGTTGGAGGTATGAACAGTTCCGTCAGCCATTTTCCTTTCAGGGGCAATAATGGCTCCTTTCGCATTAGCCGCTGCTTCGCAGGTCTCATAGTTTTCGCCATCATAAGTATAAATCACGGGAGACACAGAGAGTTCAGCTACATCCATGGCCGGGGTGTATGGTATTTTACCTGTATAGGTAAACGAACCACCGTTACCATAAGGAACCAATGTACCGTCACCGGCTACATCTTCACCTTTAAATTTCATGGGTGGGAATGCAGTTTGTCCACCTTCGTAGGTCAACACAGGAGCAAAACACATCACCGCTTTTTTCCCAAAATATTTTGGGGGGAAGGTTCCTTTGATGGTTACTTCAATGCTGTCTCCTCTTTCTTCTAATGGATCAGGAGTAGCTTTCAGCTCTACCTTTTCGAAGTTGGCAGCCATTTTTTTGGTGTTGTTACCGCCAAATTTGTAGCGGGCACCAATATTAAAGTGTGAAAACACATCATTTTTTACGGCCAAGGCACCATGTTTGGCTCCATCTGCATAATCAGTAGTCATCCAGGTATAGGTATAGTCACCATATACATCCCACTTATCGCTGACTTTAAAATTGACGTTAAAACCAACAGGGACTGTAAGATCAATGTTCCTGTCGCTGATACCGCTTCCAGTTCCGCCTGATTTTGTTCCTTTCGCGCCATTGGTCATGATTCTGGCATCGGTATTCAGGTCGTAAGTTTTTGAAATCCATTGAACCTGGCCAACACCTCCGTGGATACCAAAGTCAATCAGACGTTCATGATAACCACTGACCAGGTTTGAAATGTTGATGCCAAGATTCAGGTTCCCGCCAAAGTAGTCGGTCAGGAAATACATATCTCGTCCCCATTGAGCATTGGGTATGCTTGTGGTAGCCACATTCTTTTTTTCACCTTCAAAAAAACCTCTGTCAATATGACCATAGGCACTAAAAACAGATGTTAATTGCCGTCCGAGACCTAAAACCCCATTGATATTGGTGTGTCCAAAATCAGGAGCAAAATCGTAACGGCTTAAGTCAGCGTGTGACCAGGATGGCCCAATTTCACCTTCAATGTACCAGAAAGGTGAAAAGGAAGAACTTTTCTTTTCCTTTTTTTCAGCTTTGGAATCCCCGGTTTCCTGAGCAAAGAATGACAATGGTAAAGCCATGACCATGCTTAAGATCAGTGCTTTGGTTAATAAAGAATAAGCTTTTTTCATGTTAGTAAAGTTTATTGTAGGTATTAATGATTACAAAAGTATTTATTTTAATCTTTTAGATTGATGATAGATAGGTTAATTGTTAAGAACGTCTTGTTAATAACGCAAAAGTAATAAAATATTAAACGAGAATATGCATAATGTTTGATTTTACGCTCAAAAATATTAATTGTTTCAATAATGGTTAACTATTTCAATTTTAATACGATGTCCCAAAGTACAATTCCCACGCTTACACTAATGTTCAATGAGTGTTTTGTGCCCCATTGGGGAATTTCGATGCAGGAGTCAGAATGCTGAATAACAGCATCTTCCACACCAGCAATTTCATTTCCGAATACGAGGGCATATTTTTGATTTTTTTGAATTTCAAATAGGGGCAAAGGGATAGCGTGTTCAGTTTGTTCGATAGAAATTATTTTATATCCGCGGTCCCTGAGGTTTGTTACGGCCTCTAAAGTAGTGGATTTGTATTCCCAATCAACCGAATCCGTGGCTCCAAGTGCGGTTTTGTGAATTTCACGGTGGGGTGGGCTTGCTGTAATACCACAGAGTACAATCTGTTCTATAGCGAACGCATCGGATGTACGAAATACGGATCCTATATTGCTCTGACTCCTGATATTGTCGAGCACAACCACCAATGGATTCTTTTTTGCATTTTTATAATCGTCCAGAGAAACCCTGTTCAATTCTTCATTTTTTAATTTTCTCATTTTTCAGGCATCTTGAGGCAAAAATACTGCGGTTAATGATATCAATCAGCTTCAAATGTTATCTTTGTTATAAAAAAATAAGTTGAGCACGGAAACAAAATATGTTGAGACACCGCTGATGAAGCAATTTTATCAGATCAAGGCAAAATATCCTGATGCATTGCTCCTGTTCAGGGTGGGCGATTTTTATGAAACATTTGGTGCAGATGCCATCCGAACATCGGCTATTTTGGGTATTGTACTCACTAAGCGGCGCAATGGGGCGGCTTCTTTTGTAGAATTGGCTGGATTTCCATACCATTCCCTCGATACCTATTTACCAAAAC
>PCUL01000355.1:608-1411 GCA_002771745.1 Bacteroidetes bacterium CG18_big_fil_WC_8_21_14_2_50_41_14 | reverse complement strand
TGTAGAATCCTGCCCAAATGCGTACCGTCATTAGAGACGCCATAAATATGGCCATCGGGTGCGGTTTGAAGGAAAGTACGACTGTAATCTGGTGTTGAAGGAGAGTAGAGATTAACAACCACTCCGGTAATGTAATTTAATTTAACAATTCCAACATTCGTACAAGAGACATAGATAATATTGTCTTCTAATGTTGAAAATTCAATACCACCAATACGCCCTAAATTTAGGTCAAATATCTCAGGACTATTATTTATTACCACAACAATTTCATCTATTTCGTCCCATCCCTGATTGAGGTCCAAAATACCATGAGTCCATGCAATGATATGGTTACCAATCACATCGGTTTTGCATTCCATGTTGTAGGCATTATAATCCTTTACTTCAGGTAAATGATAGGTGGTTTCGGTTTGATCAATGATTACTTCTTCATTTGTAACACCAATGGATGAAATAGTCCATCTTCTAAGGCTGGCTATCTGTTGAGCATCTTCACCTAATCCAAATGCTGCATAAAGAAATGCTTCTCCATCTTCTTCTTTTGTAATTGCAAATGCAATATCGCTATTGATTATTCCACTTCGCAATTCAATTTCAGGGTAGACTGTTGCCTGCCCGACTGCGGGTGAGTATATTTCATTAAAAGTTAACCTCCCGTTGTGAGTGTCAATACCTTTGGAAGTGGCAAATCCAATATAATGGTCAGGGGAGCCAGGTGTTGAAATAATTTGATATTCTGCCTGAAGGCGGTATGTATCTAACATCAGCAGGTAATTATTACTACCAGCGTAAAGATGATT
>PCUL01000355.1:195-510 GCA_002771745.1 Bacteroidetes bacterium CG18_big_fil_WC_8_21_14_2_50_41_14 | reverse complement strand
ATATTTGAGCGTGTGAAAACTGACTGAATCCTATTATAAACAGGCACATTACTAAATAATTTGTTATTTTTTTCATAGAGAAATTTTATATTCGTGAAAACAAAATCTGATAAAATACATGATTGGTTTGGTTGCGGAAAAGGGGTGCTTTTTAATTCAGGGTAGAATAACCTGCCTTAAACAACACCCCCTTCGTATATCAAACTTGTTCTTCCCCAGCATGAAAAGGCACTTGTAGTTGAGTGAATAAAATTGAAAACCTATTTGATTTGCTTTTAACGGTTGTATTATACTTGTTTCCAGTTGTTTAACTGG
>PCUL01000355.1:0-171 GCA_002771745.1 Bacteroidetes bacterium CG18_big_fil_WC_8_21_14_2_50_41_14 | reverse complement strand
GGGGGGGGGGGGGGGGATATACACATAATTCATCTTAGATCAATTTTACGGGATATTTAATTCTATCTACTTATATAGTGTAAATAGCAGGAAAAATTCTATGCTTTTTTTGAGATATTTTTACTCTTTGTGCTAATTAATAATGATTCCGAATAGGACAATAGCAGTTGA
>PCUL01000345.1 GCA_002771745.1 Bacteroidetes bacterium CG18_big_fil_WC_8_21_14_2_50_41_14 | reverse complement strand
GCCCACACAGGTATAAACATAGGTGGTTTTTACTTCTGAGTAGGCCGACTGCCCACAGTCGTTGTAGCTGGCAGCATATATTTGTACCTCACCCTGATAGCCGGTGTTCCAGGTGATGGTGGCGGTGAGGCTGTCTTGCGCCAAAGTGCCTGCCTCCTCAGGTTGCAGTTGCCATGTATAGCCCCAGGCTCCGGCTGCTGGTGCAAGGGTATAAACCGAGGTTGTGTCTGTTGTGTGGCACAGAGTATCCGGCCCGGTGGGGGCTTGGGGTGTGGCGGGTTGGTAGTTGGCGCAGTTTTTGAGGTTGAAGAGCCAGAAATCGTAGTCTCCATGTCCCTCACATTGCACATCTCCTCGCACCAAACTGTCATTTTCCGAAAAGGTGGGTGCCGTGGCTGCAATAATCCAGTTATCATCATCTTTTTGAATGACATTGTAGGCCGGACGATCTTGTACATAACTACCATAACATTGGCTCCATTCCAGTTCACCCTCCGCTGATAACTTTGTCATCCAAATGTCGTAAGAAGGTAACCCCATCCAATAATAATGATGAAACCCTTCCACATCGCCATCTTCAGACGTAGTTTCTGCCACTACCATAAAACCACCATCTTGAGTGGGGTATAAACCAGCCATTGAATAATCATAACTTGACCCACCCAAGCATTTCTGCCACATAATATTGCCAATGGTGTCGATACGGACTACCCAAATATCAGGATAATTGTCTTCATTTGGATGAAGACCTGATACATCACCATTATCAGATTCTGTTAACCCCAAAAATATATACCCATCCTCTAACTCCAATACTCCTCTGTTTCCATAATCATAGCCACTCCCACCATACAATTTCTGCCACTCAATCTCCATTTCAGGGGTTAGTTTTACAGCCCATACATCGCCTGAACCATGATGTGTTCCCTGCACCATGCCCTGAACTTCTTCGGCTTTGGTAGCAAAGAAAAACCCTCCATCTCGTGTTTCAACAATATCAAAAATGTTGTTTTGC
>PCUL01000454.1 GCA_002771745.1 Bacteroidetes bacterium CG18_big_fil_WC_8_21_14_2_50_41_14 | reverse complement strand
TTTGCTTTGAAGTTGCAATAAATGTCGTTGATTTCAGAACACCAGCCTATCATAAGGCCTGTCGGTGTATAATTTGAGCACCCATTGCCGTGCTTTAAATACCCATTTGCCTGCTACAGATATAAATCTGAATATGAACCCTTTGAGCCTTGTGGTCGGTTTTATGTTGGTAAAAACTTTTGATACCTTTTCCACGAAATAGTTGTAGAAGTTTTTGGCCATAGCCATCAGTATCATGAAGGACGTATTTTCGTTCATGAAGGAACATGGCATCTGTTTCCACCCGAAATCGTTGTTCATCACATCGAAGGTTTTTTCGCTGCTTCCCCGTTGGTTGTAGAACTCAATTACTTCTTTTTCAGAACTTTGCCAATCGTTGGTGAGTAGTGTGCGATAGCTCAGGTTATCGCCCGTGAACAAATCTGCCTGCTGTGTGCTGCTTTTTTCGCGCATTATTACCTGTCGGTAATTCCGGTCTTTGTAAAATTGGGTAAATGGTATGGACGCTACTTCGTATTTTATCCCGATACTTATCGGGATTGATTTCTACAGTTTTCCATTCGGTAACCTGGCAGATTTGCTCATACATTTCTGCCGATTTGTTCGAGCGGATGTAAAAATATTTGCTGTTGGCGGCTACCACGTCTATTATTTCTTTGCTGTAAGAGCCTGCATCCATGCGCGAACGGTTTATTGATATATTATTTTCGCCCAGCAAGTTATACATCCTTTTAAGGGTGGAGGCCTGCTCGAATTTAACATTGGCATTGCCATCGCGGTTCTCAACATACACTACCTAACTCCTTATCTATTAGTTGCTTCAATCCAGAAATGTTGAAACAGTTTTCAAAGAATGAAATTCCGGCAAACGGGCTTAATGTTGTTGTTGAATTTATTTGTATCTTCATGGCGAAAAGTTTTATCCAATTGCGTTTTTGCATCACTAAATTAGGTGAAACTTCTCATATAGCAAAGTGCTGTGTAAACTATTTATACACAG
>PCUL01000211.1 GCA_002771745.1 Bacteroidetes bacterium CG18_big_fil_WC_8_21_14_2_50_41_14 | reverse complement strand
GACATTTATCACCGACAAGGCAAATACTTCGATCGACATCAGAGGTACAAAGACGCATTACTTTCATTCGACAAGAGTATTTCCTTAAAAAACAACCTACCGAGCCCCGATAGTGCCCTGATTGCCCAAAGTTACAACTACAAGGGAATTGCCTATATGCGACTATATAACTTTGACAGCGCTTTGATATGTTTTAATCAGGTACTTGAATTATTGAAACATGAAGCTCAATATAATCGGGATTTATACGATGTAAACCTCAATATTGGAATCACCCATGCCATCACGGGCAATTATGATCTGGCCTACACCCATTTTCAAAAAGCCTATAACATCTTACAAACCAGTGATATAGTTCAAGACAGCTTGTTGGTAGCAGGATTTTACTTTAATTATGGATTAATGGCTACCTCTGTTGGAAAAACTACAGAGGCAATTGAATATTACAATATCTCTGAGAGTTATTATATGGCATTGTTTGGCAATCGTTATAAAACTATTGCAGGCATTAACATAAACAAAGGTTTAAACGCATTTTATAATTACGATTTCTTCAAAGCAATATTATTTACATCAAATGCTCTTAACATCTATTTAATCAACAAAGATGTTGAAACTGGGATTCCAAAATCATTTTATAATTTAGGGTTGATTAGTTTAAGCACGGGAAATTACCCCGAAGCCTTGTCATATAGCAGGCAGGGGTTATCGTATACACCTGACAATGATTTAAGGTTGCTGTTAACCCTGAACCTGGCTCGAAGCCATAAGTTACTGGATCAACCGGGGGAGGCAAATACGCACTACCGTGAGGCCCTCCAACTTTTAATGCTGGAAAACATAAGTAAAACCCGTGCCACCAAGGTATATGAGCAGTACGCTGAGTTTTTATTTTATTCCAATCAGCCAGATAGCGGCTATCTTTACCTGCAAAAATCACTTAAGGAATCGCGTCGTTTATATGGCCCTTCGTCAAACCAAAATGCGCAATTGATCACCACCATCGGCGATTATTTTCTGGATAACAAAAAGGAACCCGATTCGGCTTTGTTCTATTACCACAAAGCGATCACCTTGTGGAATAGCTCCGACAGCCTTCAATTGGACAACTACAACAAGACCCTTAAGTACAAATCCCTTGCGGGCGAAGCCAGGTCGTTGGCCGCACTGGCAAAAAGAACAGGAAAACTGCCCGATATGCTTCAAAGTGAAATGGCTTTCGGCAAAGTGCTAAAACAGATGCTGTCGCTCTCGCTCACCCTGTCAACTGAGAATAAACTGGTCCTGGGCGATATGTTAAAACCCCTTTACCAACAAGCCATTGGGGTAGAATACCAGCTGTTTAAACAAACTGGTGACACCATTTACCTGAATAAGGCATTCAAATTTGCCGAAAGTGCCAAATCTGCTGCGCTACTGGCTTCTGTGAATACCCAATACGCTCTGAAGACTGCCGACCTGCCTGATAAGGTCTTCAATTTTGAGAACCAGATAAAAAATGAAATGGCTACCCTACAACGTATCCTGGCTGCTGAGAAAGAGAAAAAAACACCCGATGAACGTAAAATACCCTATTACAACAACCGGTTGCTCGCTTTAATGAACCGTTACGACAGCCTGATACATCAAATAGAAATTGAATATCCTAAGTATTACGAACTCAAATACAACAGTGGTGTGTCAGGAGTACAGGAGATTACAAATCACCTCAGTAAGGACGAGATTTTTATTGAATACGAACTCACCGATACCATACTGTATCGCATTTTACTCGGACCAGGTGGAACACGCTTCGATGCATTTCCGGTGGACAGCAACTTTTTTGATGCGCTCACCAGGCTCATCTCCTTAAAAAACACCCACATTGAAGTTGAAAATCGGCAAAGGTATAATCAATTTAAACAGGATGCGCACATGGTATATAACCTGCTGTTGGGAAATGCCGGGCTCGAAACCAATGACCACCGGATAACGATTGTACCCGACGGGCTTTTAGGATACCTGCCTTTTGAAATCCTCATCGAATCCAATCCCCCCGCAACTACATCTGGCGACATAAACTACAGCAACCTGTCTTATATCGTTTTACATCATCCTATCTCGTATGCCCCCTCCGGAACACTTAAATACAATCCGTTTTTTAGCAATAAGAATCAGTACGAAATCAACAACATGCTTGCTTTTGCCCCTCTTTATCAGGGTAAGGTAAATGATGATGCCCGGAGCAATCAATCACACAATTTTGGCCCATTGCCTTATGCGAAAAAGGAAGCCGTAGAGGTGAGCGCACTGATGAATGGCAAAGCAATTACCGACAACCTGGCTACCAAGGAAAGCTTTAAAAACATTGCCGGGCAATACGGATTGCTTCACCTGGCCATGCACACCATCATCAACGATACACTACCCATGATGAGCAAACTGGTTTTTTACGATGAAAAAAACGACACACTGTCCCCTTTTCTGAACATTTATGAAATATATGGTTTATCGCTAAATGCCAAGCAGGTAACTTTAAGCGCCTGTAATACCGGGTCGGGCAAATTTAAAAAAGGAGAAGGTATCATGAGCCTGGCACGTGGTTTTCTGTTCGCCGGCGTGCCCAGTATTGTCATGACTTTGTGGGAAGTTCAGGATGAAAATGGCGCTTTGTTAATGAAGCATTATTATCAATTGCTAAAAGACGGTCTTCCAAAAGATGTAGCCTTACAACAAGCGAAAATATCAGTATTAAATCATGCCAACATGGCCAAATCGCATCCTTTCTTTTGGTCGTCGTATGTGTTGATGGGAGATACCACACCCATTGTAAAAAAACAGAAAAACTATACATTGTGGTTCGGCGGCCTGATGATCATCGGGATCATCCTGTATTATTCGTTTAGAAAGCAAAACCACAACTAATTGATCGTGTAACATGAAGATTAAAAACGCCAGAAGCAGCTCGGTTGAAGGTCAGGCAAACAATCCATTGCACGGAATTAAGCTGGAAGAGATGTTGGAATACATGGTGGCCAGATTTGGATGGGAATACCTGGGCAGTGAAATCAGTATACGTTGCTTTAATGTGGATCCCTCCATCAAATCAAGTTTAAAATTCCTGAGGCGTACTCCCTGGGCAAGGGCCGAATTTGAGCAGCTTTACCTCCATTCGGTTGAGAAGTAAATAGAATTATTTTCAAAAAGTCAGGGTGTCATCATTGGGTTCCTATGGCTAATTTTCGTAATTTTCCCATTTCAACGGTCAAAATCTAATTAATTTACGTTCAACCATTAACACAAAAATCATGCTCGGACTAAGAACAACCATCTATCTGGTAGAAGATCTCGCCAAGGCAAAAGCTTGGTATAACAAGGCTTTTAAAACAGAACCCTATTTTGAGGAGCCCTTTTATGTGGGGTTTAACATTGGTGGATACGAACTGGGACTGATGCCCAATGAGCATCCTGAAAAACCGAAATCCGACAATGTGCTTACTTATTGGGGCGTTGAGGATATTGTTTCGGAATATAACCGATTGATCGAACTGGGTGCTACCAAACACGAAATGCCGACCAATGTGGGTGGTGAACTCATGGTAGCCACGGTTATCGACCCATGGGGGAATGTGGTTGGTCTGATTTATAATCCTGAATTTAAACTGAAATAGCGAAGCCATCATATGAAGGATCATTTTATTGAAAACTTACGTGAATCGCTTCGGGAAAATGCAGATGAAAAGACTAGAGAAAGTGCACTGCGGTTTTTTAAGGAAGAGGTACGTTTTTATGGAGTAAAGTCAGCTATCATACATCAAATCAGCAATGAGCATTTCAAACCCATCAAAAACAAACCCAAAGCGGAGATTTTTGAATTGTGTGAAACGCTTTGGCAATCGGGCATGATGGAAGAATCCATTGTAGCCTGCAACTGGTCGTATTACGTACGAAAAAAGTATGAACCATCTGATTTTAAACTCTTTGAAAGATGGGTGAATGACTACATAACCAACTGGGCCTCGTGCGATACCTTTTGCAACCATACCGTTGGCACTTTTGTTGAAATGTATCCCCATTTTATTCATGAGCTTAAAACCTGGGCATGGTCGTCAAACAGATGGATGCGTCGTGCCGCCTCGGTTTCATTGATTATTCCGGCAAAAAAAGGGTTTTTTCTCAACGACATTTTTGAAATTGCCACGATCCTGTTAACCGATTCC
>PCUL01000034.1:41573-41686 GCA_002771745.1 Bacteroidetes bacterium CG18_big_fil_WC_8_21_14_2_50_41_14 | reverse complement strand
TAGAAGTGATAACCTTCCAGGTTTTTTTCAACCTGGAAGGTTGAAGTATTTTCGAATGTTGATCCCGAAGACTTTCGGGGTCAAACTTCATCATTCCACGCCAGAGGCGGGCA
>PCUL01000034.1:36691-41563 GCA_002771745.1 Bacteroidetes bacterium CG18_big_fil_WC_8_21_14_2_50_41_14 | reverse complement strand
GATAGCTCGACTGCCGGTTTACCTACCTACGGTAGGTGAATCTACCTACGGTAGGTGAATCTGCCTGCGTTAGATGAATCTGCCTGCGTTAGATGAACCTGTCTAAAGGATGCATTGAGGGAGGCAGATTGAATACTAAGCCAGACATAAAGTATATACAATATTATAGAGCGTTTTTTCTTTTTTCAATTTTCCATTTATTTTCGCAATCATAGCAATAGTATCTTTTATTGAAAAATGGTAACGGAAGTCCGAACATTAATAAAATCATAATCGAATATCCAGTCTTTCTCATTTTGACAATATTGTTTGAATGACAAATCGGACATATGACATCCGGTTCTTTTTTCGGTGGACAATCAATATCTTGCATATCTGGTTCCGTATATTATTACATTCTCATTTTCAAGGATTAAGAAGTTGCTCTCAAATTTTACTTTATAAGTTCCATAGTAAATATTCTCAGTTGACTCCTCATCTGAAAGGACTTTTACTTTGGAAGAATTTACCAGGGTCATGTCACCATTTATTGGCCATAAAGTAATAATCTTGTTATCAATTTTCCAGAATGCCTGAATACTTTCCGAGTTAAAGCCAGGTAGTATCACTTTACCGTTAGACAAGAAATCAATATACTCTTCACATTCATCTATCTTTTTAAAATTAATCGCATTAATACTTTTTTCTGGTTTTAATGTGTTTGGGAAAAATTCATAATTGTCATAGTACATAGAATTAAAACACCATCTATTTCTGGTAAGCCTCTCACTTGTTGAAGGTATTAAGTAAAAAGCCACTAGTATTGCACCTGCTGCAATTGCTGCAATAGTTATTGATGAATAGTGTAAAAGCTTAGCTGATAATAATTTATTCTTTGTATTTCTTGTTGAGATCGTTTTTTTTTCTTTTTTTTCAATAATCCATTTTGATTCTATCAATATGTCATAAGCCTTTCTGAAATCCGATTCTTTTACAAGTAATTTAACTCCACCGATTGCGTTTGAGTAAAAGTTATTTGTTTGAGCAGTAAGTTCATCTTGAATAATTGTCTCGATCCCCTCAGATTCCAATTTTCCTTTAGCAATGTAAGCCTCATGAGGATATACAAATGATATAACGGTTGTCCAATTGTCCATTTATTATAAGTACTACTACTTGAATTTATATAAGTCTCTTTTGTTAATCATTCAGGTTAGTTTTGTTAAAATGCCCACTAATGGGTAGCATCTGCTTTGTGGCGGACTTTGAAAGATAAATCATTCTGTCCACAAAGCAAAGCGTTTTTAATTCCAAAAAATTCCTTCACTTTCTGCTACAATTATATCTCCATTCGATTTAAATATTTTAACAGTCAGACGATGGGTCAATTCCATTGTTGGTTGTTCTGCAATATAAAAATCAGGATTAAGAAAGTCTTTTCTCGGTAATAATTTCTCAAATTCAACACTATTAAACTTTTCAAAATGATACTCAGAATGGAATTTGTTAGGGTCTTCTAAAATTTTTACAATTATTATATCATTTAATGATGTATTTGCAGGATGGTCTTCATTAAAATCTGAATTACTTGAAATCTCTATTTTTGTCAATGGTATTTTCATTCCATTCCACCCATAATCACAATTTAGTGCATAAGTTGATTTTATGAAGTTGAATTCAATACGTTTTTGCGCCATATACCGAGTGTCTAATTGTTTTATTTTAAAAATCAAACTGTCCTGTGATTCAATGGTATTTGAATTTTTAATCTGAATTTTAACTTCCGAAAAATCATAGTAATCAACGTCTTTACAAATTCCATAATCACAAGAATTCACCACTACAATTAATAGGAGATAGACTCCTGTAAGTATCAGTATTTTTCTAATCGTTTGATTCATTTCGATTCAATATGGTTTGTTTTCAAATGCTTTACAACGGGAAGCATCTGCTTTGGGCGGACTTTGAAAGATAAATCTTCCTATCCACACAGATTTATATTTCATGCCTAAGGCAAACAAGTGGAACTAAAATACTCATGTTCACACAGTAACCCGCCATAAAGTATGATGCAGTGTTATGCACTGGGCTTTGTTGAACTTTCCAGTTTCCTCTTTCTGAAATATTCAATAATCTCCTCTTTTGTCATTTTGGAGAGCTTCTCACTCAATTTTTCTCTCTGTTCACGCATGAATTTTACTGCGTCAAACGTTTTATTAACTGTTGTCTTCATAGGTCATAAAGTCTCTTGGTGAACGAATCTCTAATTCTTTGTAGCCACTTTTGATGTTAATTGCATTATAACCGCGAATTCTCTGGACATTCACAATATGTTTGAAATTCCAGCTAATCAAATAGTCTGCACGGTTTATTGTTGCTATGGCAATATGCAGGCAGTCTGCAAAACTTGTCTGACCGACAACTTTCTCCGCAATGTATTGTGTTGCCAATTCAACCGCTTCGTCATTAGTTTCCATGAATTCTGTGTTCTCCACTTTCAAACTTGTAACAAGCTTCTTAACTCGCTCCGGTGCAGAATTCAGTTCATCTTGGGTTACAGCGGAGAACAAAAGTCTAAATTCTCCATTCTGAAGTCTCTCGAAAAGCGGTCTTGTGAATTCGGAAAATTCCTCATCAAAATAGCCGCCAAAAACTGAAGTGTCGATATAAAGTCTTTGTTTCATGCGATAAAGATACTAAAAATCCATAAAATTTTGTCAGATTTTCGTGGGACGGATTTCTTTTAGTCTGGTGCATAACGAGTGTTTAAACCCAACTCTGGCAGTTATCTGATTAATACCCCTTTTTTTTAACCTCTTTTTGCATAATAACCTACCCATTTTCAATCGTTTATAATTAGTTAAATCGGATTCATTCTACTTCATTGTAATTGGATCGTCGGGTGTTTGATGGGGTAAATCTAGGAATTAATTTTATAGCTTTGATTTTTTGAGTCAATATCTGGTGATTTATTTTGGGCGATAGGAGGTTGTGGAGATTGATCCTGCTTAGATGGGATAACCTTCCAGGTTTTTTTCAACCTGGAAGGTTGAAGTATTTACGAACGTCGAGGGATTGATCCCGTGTTCGATATTCATATGCTTCCTGACCTCAAACCTTGAACTGCCCCGGCAGCCGGAACAAAAAAAGCCCGGTACATCGAACCGGGCCTTTTTTAAACTGGATTGTTCCTATTCTTCCGGCAGCAAAACCACCTTGAGGTAATGCTCCGAATTAAAGTACTTCTTGGCCATGTTCTGAATATCCTCCGCCGATACGGCTGAAATCATGTCCTGTATTTCTTTGATGGTGAGCATCTCGGATTGATTGAAAAGACTGGCCTGAATTTTACCCAACCAATACTTATTTTGTTCAGCATTGGTTTCAAAATCCCTGATGAGCGTTTCTTTGGCTTTGCCTAAATTAATTTCCGATGGCCCGGACTCCTGTATGGCTTTCATCTCCAAGAAAACGGTTTGCGACAAGGTATCCGCTTTGTTTGGGTCGCATCCCCAGCCGATCATGACCGATACCTCTTCTTTTGGATATTTTTTCGTGTTTTGACTGGCCCTCACCCCGTACACTCCTCCCTGGTCCTCGCGCATGTTCTCGCGTAACCTGATACCAAGAATCTTCATCAGCATGGTCATCCTGATTTCGTTGGTGGCATTCCACTCAAACGCTTCATCCATCAAAATGGCCACACTGCTCTGTGGTTCGGTGCCTTTACGTACGGTGGCTTCGGTGGTTCCATCCGGAAACTTCGGGCTTACGTCCTTCCAGGCAGAGGCCATACCCGTGTTGGGCAAACTTCCCAGATATTTAACAATGAGTGGTTTGATGGTGTTTAAATCAAAATTGCCTACGAAAACGAATTGGAATTCGTTGGCATTGGCAAACCGGTCTTTGTAAAAGGCATAGGCCTTTTCCATGTTGATGCTGTTTAGCTGAGCTTCGGTTGGAATAACAACAGTTCTTATATTGTTACTTGTGGCCAATTTATACAATGTATCGTAGAACACAGCCCTGGGATTGGCTTTCATAAATTTAAACTGGGTGTTCATCTGTTCCATGAAGGTGAGATAGGCGGTTGAGTCGCTGCGAGGTTCCGTAAAATAAAGGTAAGTAAGTTGGAACATGGTTTCAAGGTCTTTTTTAACGGAGTTTCCGCTCAGTTCCTGAGTGAGTTCCTGAATGGACGGACTCACATTCACGTTTTTCCCGGTTAAAAATTTGTTTAAATCAATGTTGCTAAACCCGCCCAGCCCGCTTTGGTTCATAATTTGGGCCGCGTATTTTGCCGACATAAAATCAGCATCCGAAGCCAGTGAAGTTCCTCCAAGGCTAAATCCGGTCATCAGGATTTCATCGTTTTTAAAATCGGTAGGTTTCAGTAGCACACTTACTCCATTGTTTAATTTGAGTTTGGTAATGCCGAAGTTGTCCATGGTGGTTTCACTTATAATTTCTCCTCCCGGCAGCGGGTGACTGATGAGTGAGGTGGCAATGGCTTCCTCCTTGTATTTTTCTAATTTGCTTTGGGTAGCTTTTTTAAAATCGTCCAATACTTCTTGCTCGGTTGGAATGCTAACACCCTCGCGTTCGGGCCCGTTGATCATAATCACCAGGTTGCTATCGCTGATCAACTGGGCAGCCAGTTTGTTAACATCCATCAATTTAACCGATGGAAGCATGCCTTTGGTGAGTTCGTATTCGAATTCAATGCCGGGATAAGGTTCTTTTTCGAGGAAATTGTCGACATATTTAGATACGAACACCCGGGACGGTGTATGGTCCTTTTCTTCCAGCGCTTTTTCCAGGTCGCTGATCATTTGTGCCTTTTGGCGCTCCAGTTCAGCTTGTGAGAAACCAAATTGTTTCACCCGTTCATTT
>PCUL01000034.1:22811-36669 GCA_002771745.1 Bacteroidetes bacterium CG18_big_fil_WC_8_21_14_2_50_41_14 | reverse complement strand
CCTTGTTGATTTGGTTTTCTTTGGTGACGGCAAACGACATGTATGCATCAATCGAGCGGCCCAGAAACCCGCCATACATCGTGGCAGCATACAGAAAGGGTGATTCAGGGGTTTGATTTATTTCGTTCAAACGGGCATTTAACATGCTGATATATAAATTGGTGATAATATCCTCCTTGTAATCGTTTACCGTGGCAGTGGTTTTCTTGGGATGTTTATAAAACAACATCACCATATTGGAGGTTGCTTCTGCATCGGTGGCGATGGCGATAAGCGGTTCCTTGTTTCCGGGGATGTCATACTCAACACGGGGGCGTGCGTTTTCGGGATTTTTCAGGTCGCCAAAGGTTTCTTTAATCTTTTGTTCCGCGAAAGCGGGATCAATTTTTCCAACCACCACAACCGCCATTAAATCGGGGCGGTACCAGTCGCGGTAAAACCGCTTGGGTACATCATAGTCGCATGAATCGATCACCTTCATTTTTCCGATGGGAATGCGATCGGCATAGCGCGAGTTGTTAAAAATAATCGGGAACGCCTTTTTCATCATCCGGTCGTTGGCTCCCAGGCCAAGTCGCCATTCTTCATGGATGACACCACGTTCTTTGTCGATTTCTTCGTCTTTAAGCGACAAATTCTTCGACCAGTCGTGCAGGATCATAAACGCCGAATCAATCAGCCCTTCGCGGTCGGCCGGGATTTGAAACATATACACCGTTTCGTCAAAACTGGTGTAGGCATTCAGGTCGGCACCAAAATCTACTCCTGAACTTTCGAGGAAATTAATCAGGTCGTGTTCGCTAAAATTGGCTGTACCGTTAAATGCCATGTGCTCGATGAAGTGAGCCAGCCCTTGCTGATCATCGTCTTCCAATATGGAACCGGCATTGACTACCAACCGGAATTCAATCCGGTTTTCGGGTTTCTTGTTTTCACGAACGTAATAACGCAGGCCGTTGTCCAAAGTTCCGGTAATTACTTGTTGATCGGTAGGCAGTTTATGTTCACCCGCCGTTTGTCCTGTCAGATTGATCAACCAAAATGACAAAGCCATTGTTAAAATCAGGGTCAGAAATAATTTTGTTTTCATTTTTTAAAAAGTTTGAGCATGTTAATTTTGTGTGTGTAAATCTACACAATCATTTTTAAATGGGGCGTTTATTTGGTATCTATTTTAAATTTTCAACGACAATTTTTTACCTTTGTGCAAACCTAATCTTTAAAAATTAAGACATGAAAATTAATCGGTATGTTGACATTTCAACCATTGACAGAGAAGCTAAAAAAGACTACATCGATCGTCATTCCCCTTTTGTGCATTGCGAGGATAAAGCCACTGTGGGAGATCCTTTTAAGGTGAGTGTAAAGATGGGCAATGAGTACACCCATCCTGATGATTTCGATCATTTTATTTCGTATGTACAGTTGTGGAATGGTGAATTTATGTTGGGACAGGCATCGTTTGTACCCGGAACACTTGGCAATAAACCAGGACACGCTCAAGTTGATTTTTACATTGTCCCGAACAAAGACCTGAAACTTACGGCCATGGCTTTTTGCACCAAGCATGGTTTATGGCAATCGGATGAAATCACGGTGACGGTAAGCTAGTTTTTCAAAGACATAAAAAAAGCACGGAGCAATCCGGGCTTTTTTTATGAATAAATCCTGCTACCAAATAATGGCTCTGTCTTCAGCCGGAATAAACAACTTGTTGTCAGGCTGAATGTTAAAGGCTTTGATAAAGGTCTCGAAGTTGAAAGGTGGTACATTTACCCTGGCATCTCCCGGGCTATGAACATCTTCCTTTAAACGGCGCTGGAGTTCTTTGTCGCGGATATTTTGTCTCCAAACCTGTCCGTAACCCAGATAGAATCTTTGGTCCGGGGTAAAACCATCTGTTTTGTCAGGAATGGTTCCGTTATAGGCTTTTTGCAAAGCATCGTAGGCAATGCTCAGACCACCCAGATCGGCAATGTTTTCGCCAAGCGTGAGTTTGCCATCAATGTGGAGCGAATCGAGCTCGGTATAATTGTCATACAGGATAACCAGTTTGGCCGTTTTCTCGTTAAAACGTTTGGCGTCTTCCTCTGTCCACCAGTCGTTCAGGTTGCCATCTTTGTCGTATTGGCGGCCCTGATCATCAAATCCATGGGTCATTTCGTGCCCGATCACTACGCCAATGGCGCCATAATTTACTGCATCATCGGCATCTTTGTTAAAGAATGGAGGTTGAAGGATACCTGCCGGGAAAACAATTTCGTTGTGGGTAGGATTGTAATAGGCATTTACCGTTTGAGGGGTCATTCCCCATTCTTTTTTGTCGACGGGTTTACCAACTTTAGAGATGTTATAGTCGAATTCAAATTCACGGGAGTTGAGCATGTTTTGATAATAACTGTCGGAAACGATTTTCAGTGACGAATAATCTCTCCATTCATCGGGGTAACCCACTTTTACGGTGATGGCATCCAGTTTTGCCAATGCTTTGACCTTGGTTTCGTCGGTCATCCAATCCAGGTTTTTAATCCTGTCGGCAAAAGCAAGGCGTAAATTTTCGACCAATTGTACCATACGTACTTTGGCCTGGGGAGGGAAATATTTTTCTACGTACAGTTGTCCGATGGCTTCACCCAATCTGCCGGATGTAACGTTGAGGACGCGTTTCCAGCGTGGCTGTAGTTCCTGACGACCCGACAATGCTTTGCCGAAAAACTCGAAGTTCTGGTTTACAAAATCATCGCTGAGATAATTGGCCGAATTGTCGAGTAAATTCCACATGAGGTAGGTTTTCCAGTCATCAACAGGGATGGTCTGCATCAGGTTACTAATTCCTGCAACGAATTCAGTTTGTCCCACGTTTACTTCTCCGGGATTGGGTAAACCGATTTCGGTAAAATACATTTTCCAATCGAAATTGGGTGAAAGCCGTACAATTGAATCCAAACTCATCTTATTGAAATTGGCCACCGGGTCGCGCAATTCAAGTCGTGTTTTAGAGTTTCTGGCGATTTCGGTTTCAATTTTCAAAACCGTTTTGGCTTCTTCGGCGGCTTTGGCTTCGTTGTCACCTTTTAATATAAACATTTTGGCCAGGTGATCAAGATATTGGGTCCGCATTTCAACAGACCGATCGTCATCGCTGAGGTAATAGCTTACATCCGGCAGGGATAAACCTCCCTGATAAAAGTTGGCAATCTCCATGTTGCTGTTCGATTGATCGGCTTCCGAGAAAATATAAAATAAAGGATATTCGCCTTGGTGGTGTACCTGTCCAATGTATTTTTGAACGCCGGGAATGCTGTTAATCGATTCAATTTCAGCGATCTCATTTTCGATGGCTTTTACGCCCAACTCATTGATGCGGACGGTATCCATACCACTGTTATATAAGTCTCTGATTTTCTGGCTAACACTCCCGTTTGGGGCATCCTTTTTAGCCGAAACTTCTTCCACGAGCGTTCTGAGCTGAACCTGGTTGTTTTCGTTGAGGATGGTAAATGCACCATATTGGCTAAATTCCGGAGGTATTTCAGTGGTTTTCATCCAAGTACCGTTTACGTACCTGAAAAAATTATCTCCCGGGTTTACACCCAAATCCATGTTGGCCAAATCAATGGCCGGCACTATTGCTTCATTCTTCATATTACTGTTGTTGTTGCATGATAACACACCCAGCAACATTCCAGTTGCCAAAGTGTAAAAAATTGGTTTCTTCATTTACAAATTAATCCTTTTGTGATTTTTATACAATCCTATTATAATAACGGAAAAATCCCTTACTGAAATCATCCATCGGATGGCGGATGCACCAGGATGTGATTTTTTTATGACTGGGCAAAGGTAATAAAGTTGTTTTATTTCTCCCTACTTCACCCGGTTACTTTATAAAGGTTTTTCCTAAAGGCTTTCTTCGCTTCTGGAACAGCTATTTTTGTTATTCCGGACACACCATTTTAAATTATCTGTTGGTAGATTGTGGTTTGCATTAATTTGTTTATATTTTTGCCACATCAATGAAAGGAAAAAGATTGAATTATTTTAACCGCGTCCATCGAATGTCAACCTTAGGTTCATTCAGAGAGGCCGTGGTTTTATTTTTTTTTATCCTTTTTGTGCTTCCCGCGGGTGGATATGCCCAGAAATCAGAAAGTTGGAAAAAGGTAAAAGACAGTGATGGGATTCAATCCTATGTGATGAAGTTACCTGATGTGGCTGTGAATAAGGTAAAGGTAGAAACCATTGTCAAGTCGGGTCTTTCATCACTGGTCGCTTTGATGATCGATACTCCCAGAAATAGGGATTGGGTTTTTTTAAATATGTATGCCTGTGTTCAACAAAAGGATGATGAATTTAACTGGGTGTATTATGGGCAAAATAATGCCCCCTGGCCTGTGAGCGACAGAGATGTCGTTGCACGCGTGCATTTGTTTCAAAATCCTGTTACAAAGGAAGTTGTGATTGAGTCGATTGCCGATCCCGACCTGAGGCCCCGGCATCAGGACTTTGTGCGCATACCTATGTTGCATTCTGTTTGGCGGTTTATTCCATTAGGAGAAGGCAGGATTAAGGTGGTTCTCGAGCTTGTTATCGATATGGGAGGCAATATGCCTTGTTGGCTTATAAACCTGGCGGTGACAAAAGGTCCCTCAAGTTCAATGCTTAAATTTGTTACCCTTGCTAGTGAAGAGCCATATTTGAGTGCCCACATGGATTATATCAGGGAACCACAATGGTAAGTTAGAAGCCAATTTCCAGATTGAACTGATCCTTTAGCTTTTGCACATTTGGATTTTTCTCAATTAACCTTTCAAGTTTATCCCGGTCGGTGTATGCCTTTTTCGTTTGATTTTTGTCAGGAACAATAGCATGTAAGGTGATTTGGTTATTGTTCAGTTCTCTCTTTAGATGTTCCATTAGTTGATTGACAGACAAACTATTCTGTATAATTTGTATGGAATCCACTGTGTAGGTTATCTGGTTGTTACTGCCCAGGTGAGGAGTGTATTTTGCCAGGGCGTTGGCGAAGCTGGGCGAAATTCCTTCGTAGGATTTACAGAAATTAGTCCACGATTCTTCCAGCTTTTCCTGGGTAAATGGGTTGTCGATGATGGGCTCGGGTTGGTTTTCTTCAGAGATGGATTGTTCTTTGATTGATCGAAGACCGGCTTTAATAGAAATGTTTCTGATATTTTTCCCGTTCCCTGTTTCATGACTCTTAATTGTCCCCGTAGTTTCTGGGTTCGTTTTTTGTACCGGCGTAATTTCCGGCTTTACTTCAATATTTTTTTCATCCTGTGGCTCAATGGGTTTTCCCGGTGCAGCAATCACAGGTGGTGGTGCCGAATATTCTATTTTGTTTTCTTGTGCGGTGGTGTTTTTTCGTTCTCTCACAAGTGGAGGAGGAGGTGGCAGGGTGGTAGCTCCCTGATGGTTGCTCGTTAATTCTGCCAGTGTCATCAGGGCGATTTCAATGTGCAACTGTTTGTTGTTGCTGGCTTTATAATTGATGTCGTATTGATTGCAGATGTCCAGGGCTTTAAACAGAAATTCGGGTGTGCAATGCTTGGCCTGGTCCATATATTTTGATTTCAGCTGATCGCTGGCATGCATTAATTTGATGGTAGCAGGGTTTTTGATGACCAAAAGACTACGAAGGTGGTCGCTCAAACCCATAATAAAATGTTGTCCATCGAAACCGTTTTCGATGACTTCATTAAAAAGCAGTAACAATTCCTGGATGTCATATCTAAGCAAATCGTTGGTAATTCTGAAATAGTAATCGTAATCCAGGATGTTCAGGTTTTCTATCACATTTTTGTAACTCATCTTATGGCCGCTGTAGCTTACGATCTGATCGAAAGTGGAAAGGGCATCGCGTAAAGCACCATCGGCTTTTTGGGCGATGATGTGCAGGGCTTCGGGTTCTGTTTCAATGTTTTCCTTCGAAGCTACATAGCCCAGATATTGTGCAATGTCATCCACATTTATCCTGCGAAAGTCAAAAATCTGACAACGCGACAATATGGTCGGGATAATTTTATGCTTCTCGGTGGTAGCCAGAATAAATTTCGCATAAGAGGGAGGTTCTTCGAGCGTCTTTAAAAAGGCATTAAACGCACTCTGCGAAAGCATGTGGACCTCATCAATGATGTACACTTTATATTTTCCCACTTGTGGCGGAATGCGGACCTGTTCTACTAAATGCCGGATATCGTCTACCGAGTTGTTAGAAGCAGCATCCAGTTCGTGGATGTTGAACGAAGCATTGTTGTTAAATGAGGTGCACGATTCGCATGCATCACATGGCTCCAGGTTATCGGTCAGGTGAGTACAGTTAATTGTTTTGGCCAATATCCGGGCGCAGGTTGTTTTACCTACACCACGTGGTCCGGTGAACAGAAAGGCCTGCGCCAGGTGGTTGTTTTTTATGGCATTTTGTAAGGTATTGGTAATAGAATGCTGCCCTACCACCTGATGAAAAGTAGCCGGACGGTATTTGCGGGCCGAAACAATAAAATTTTCCATATGCTGCTGTAATGAGCATCAAAAATACGATTTTTTTTTGTGCTTTAGGAAGTGTTAATTTTTTCTGTACTTTTGAAAAGATGGAAAGTCTGCTCGTTTTTGTGCCAAAAAAGTCCAGCCGGGTGCGGTATGTATTCAGGTTGGTGTTTAATGATTTGTTAAAATTACCCTTTTCCCTGACCTCCGACCTGGACGCATTCCAGTCATCGGATTCACACAAATTGGTCTATGCCGAAAAGCCCTGGTCCGATGATTTATTTTTTAAGTCATCGGGTTTGTTATTTCAAAGAGGTATTGATTCAATTGAATTGAATGCTTTTGACTATGAAGGATTAAAGGCTTTTTTCCCGGTGCATGATGCCGACACGGCTTTGCCTTTCGATGTGTTTTCTTCCATCTTTTATCTGGTTTCAAGGTATGAGGAATACCAACCTTATGTACCCGATAAGTATGGCAGGTTTACGGCCCATCTGAGCGTTAGTTCCAGGTTGGGAATTTTACAAAAACCCATGGTCAATATTTGGGCTTTGATGGTGAAAAAAATTATCCAGGACAGATATCCTACCATTGTTTTTCCTGTTCGGCACTACCGTTTTGTACCTACCTATGACATCGACTCGGCCTTTGCCTATCGACAAAAGGGATTGGTACGGTCGATGGGAGGTTATCTGCTGGCATTAAAAGATCTTGATTGGGAAGATATGTATTACCGAACCCGAGTACTCTTTGGACGGGCAAGAGATCCTTTCGATACCTTTGATTTACAAATTGAATACCAGAAAAAATATCAACTTAAACCTGTGTATTTTATTCTATTCGGGCATTACGGACAATACGACAAAAACATCAATACGCGAAACCGGACTTTTCGGTTTTTGATTAAAAGGATACATGACTATGCCAGGATTGGTATTCATCCTTCTTACAATACAGGAGAATTTCCAAAATTGTTGCACGAGGAAATTTCCTTGCTTGAGAAAGTGGTAAATAATGAAATTACCATTAGCCGGCAGCATTTTCTCAGGCTCATGTTGCCACACACCTACCGCAATTTAATTGAAGAAGACATCTCGGATGATTACACCATGGGCTACGCCGCCTTGCCTGGTTTCAGGGCCGGAATTTGCGATTCATATCATTTCTACGACCTGGATATGGAAGTGGAAACAAAATTGCGGATACATCCTTTTATGGTCATGGACGGTACTTTACGCGATTATATGAAATTAACTCCTGCGGATGCCATTGCCCAGATAGCCGCTTTGATTGAGGAGGTAAGAAAGGTAAATGGCACTTTTATCTCCTTGTGGCACAATGAATCGTTAAGCGAAGAGAAGCGCTGGAAAGGATGGCGAACGGTCTATGAGACTTTAATACAGAAAGCCTTGCCCTGATACTATTTTCCTTCGCCAGAATTTATTTAAAAAAACACATCGTCATGAGAAAAATAAAGTATCTTAAAAACGAAGAAATTAACAAGAAAAAGTGGGATGCTTGTATCACCCATGCTTTTAATGGCAATACCTACGCTTATTCCTGGTATTTGGACATTATCCATCCCAATTGGAGTGCATTAATAGAGGAAGAATATGTTAGGGTGATGCCGCTTCCGGTGAAGCAAAAATATGGCGTAACTTATTGCTATCAACCTTATTTCGCCCAACAGTTGGGTGTGTTTTCGGTAAGTGTGCTTACCCCCGATATAGTATCCGAGTTTATCAGTAAAATTCCTGATTTTATCAAGGTGATCGACATGAACCTGAATAGTTTCAGTAATCCTGATTCTAAAAAATACACGGTTGACCTGAGCAATAATTACATGCTTGATCTCATTCAGGAATATCCGCGTCTTTCGGCCAAATACCGCTCTAATACCAAAAGAAACCTAAAAACGGCAGAAAAAAGTAAACTTACTTTAATGAAAGGTCTGGGTCACGAGGAGATTATTACCTTGTTTAGAAACCACCGGGGCCGGGGTATGACCAAATGGCGCGATGAACACTATCAAGTCCTTAGTCGCCTGATGTACACAGCCATTTATCAGGGGCAGGGTGTTACCTATGGCGTTTATAGCGAACGAAATGAACTGATTTCGGGTGCGTTTTTTCTGAATAACAAACAGAAGCTCGTTTTTCTTTTTTCAGGAACCAATGCCGAGGGAAGAAGTTCATCGGCACTTACTTTTCTCATCGATTCAGTGATAAAAGAATACGCCCCTGGAAAAATGATCCTGGATTTTGAAGGATCGAACAACGTCAACCTGGCCAGGTTTTATGCTGGTTTTGATGCCAAACTTACCCATTACTACCGACTTAAATTGAATCGCTTAAGCCCGGTGGGAAACTTGTTGTTTAAGGTGGCTGCGATGTTGAAATAAGAGAATACCGCGATTAGCGGTTCACGACTTTGAATCAAGTCGTTTAATACAATCTTGATTACATATAGTAAGTTATGGTGCATTATCTCACTCGAACAGGAAAATTCAATAAATGACGATTAATTGAAATATTTGACTACATTTGTATCCAAGTAGATACAGTATTTCTGTTTTTTATTGAGAAAACGACTGAATTCGATAAATGGATAATAAAGTTAAAAGACTTGAAATCCAAGTCAATAATACTATTTAAAATTCAGAAACTAGAAAGCGACGAACACTTTGGAGATTGCAAACCTGTTGGTGACGGAATTAGAGAAATGCGAGTAAATTTTGGTAGTGGATATCGGGTTTACTTCAAAGAAAAAGATGGAAAAATAATTGTTTTACTAATTGGCGGAAATAAATCATCTCAACAAAAGGACATTTTGAAAGCGAAAGAAATCTGGAAGCAATTAAACAAATAGAAAAAATGGGAACTTCAAAATTTGACATAGCGGATTATTTGGACAGTAAAGAAATGATTGCTGAGTATCTCAATACTGTTTTAGAAGAAGGAGATAACACAGATGTAATTAATGCGATTGGTCATATTGCAAAAGCGATAGGAATGACCAAAATATCGGAAGAAACAGGTTTGAGCAGACCGAGCTTATACAAAGCTTTGTCGGACGGGGCTAAACCACAATTTTCAACAATAATGAAAGTTTTAAAAGCCATTGGAGGACAACTTCAAGTGAATCCAATATCTGCCTAAGAATATAACGACACCACAATAATGGTGATAAGTAATGGCTTATTCTCGACCATTTCTGAGAACCCGTAAGGATTTTCTGTTTGATGTGTACCTGTAAAGTTTTTGTGCTACCCCATCCAACTACTTATAGCCCGAACCGTTGAACTGAATTAAGAATCATTTTCCGTGTTGTCAAATAATTTTGATTTCAGTCTGGCAATTCTTTTTCCCTCCACTTTTACCTGCTTGATATGTCCATAATTGGTAGCAATGTATATGAGTGGGTTAACCATATTGCCCGAAAAACGCTTGATGACCGATTGGGTGCTGTAGAACTTTTTCCTGGCGTTAACCTTACCCATTTGAAGTTCGTAAGGAGTCATGTTTTTGGGCTTAAAAACCACCGTGTTGTGGTCGTAATATTTCCATTCGTTGGTAATAAGTCGATTTTCACTCTTCAGATTGTCGTAGGTCTTTGTTCCTGGATAAGGCGTTAACACGTTGAAAGATACGGTGTTTACTTTGTTTTTAATCAAGAACTTAACGGTATTGTCGAAAACCTCCCTGGTGTCGCTATCAAAACCAAAAACCATGGAGGCATGAATGAGGATTCCCATTTTTTTTATCTTTTTAAAGGCATTTTCCAGTTGATCAATATCCTTGATGGCTTTGCGCATGGTTTTTAATTGTTCCTCTGCTACGCTTTCAATACCGAAAAAAAGCATCTTGCAGCCACTCTCTGCCGCCAGTTGAATCAATTCATCATCGGCCACGAGCAACGAAACAGAAGCCTGTCCCACCCACTTGATATTTAGCGGTTTAATGGCCTTGAATAATTCTTTGGCGTACTTTGGACTTCCAATGATGTTGTCGTCCAGAAAAATAAACCGTTTGGAACCGGATTCCTTAATGTCGCGTACCACATTTTCGATGGGTACGTGCCTTATTTTCTCACCAAAAAGGTTGGTTACGCAACAAAAATCACAGTGATACGGACATCCACGGGTAGTAAGGACGGGGATTAAACTAAACCGCCGGCGTTGGAAAATTTTCTTAAAATCCTTGTGGATGTATTTACCCAAATCAGGGACGGGGTCGTGGTAGGTTTTTTTCAGTTGGTTGTTTTGGAAATCACTTATGAGTGTTTCCCACACACCCTCGGCTTCTCCAATAACTACACTATCGGCATATTGAAGGGCTTCGTTGGGAAGAATGGTGGGGTGTACTCCGCCCAGGATCACCGTTTTACCACGGTTTTTAAACTCCCGGCAAAGGTCGTACGATCTTGGCGCGTTGGCCGTCATGCAACTGATGCCAACCAAATCGCAGTCTTGATCCAGATCAATGGGCTCGGTTTCTTCTTCAACAATCGTGACCTTATGTTCTTTTGGAGTTAGCCCTTCCAAAATATAGAGGGCAAGTTGTGGCATCATAAGTCCTTTGTTGGTTCTTCTGTCTGCGTCTGTTGCGGGAGATATAAGTAATATTTTCATGAAAGTGCCGATGAAATATTTTCTCCCTTATTTAACTATATATTTGAGGTGCAGACTTGTCCGGGAGAACGTGGAAAAGGTACAGATAGGTATCCGGAATGAGCGGTTTTACCGACTGTAAAATTAGTACAACCCGGGCAAAAAAGCAACCGGTTTTCAGAAGATCGTTTTTCATGTGATATTGATTAAACTGGGGTATCCGATCATATCCCGTGCTGATTTTTAATTATTTCCATGATTCGCCATCTTAGACCGGACTTATTATTCAATGGGTGGATCTGCATACAAGTATATTCTGTATTGGTTTTGAGGGTAGAATTAAAGGTGCAGCGCACCGTAATATTGATTATACGTTTAAATAAACACGAAAATAGGACGGTGCGCTGCACCTTAAAAAGTGAGTTCTTGTTTTTCTATAAATATTAGCGGTACTCCGTACCTGTTGATTTGCACCTTTAATTTTATAACGGGAATTGATCGGATACCCCATATTGATTAAATACTTGAAAGCAGTGTTTCCCGGGAGATAGTTTGCTTTCTTTAGTTTATTAATTTGGATAAATGAACTGTTATCATTTTCAACAAGAGAGTGACCTTCATAATATATTAATTACCGATCTCTCCATCTGTCTATTTCGAGGTAAACCGTATCGGCAAATCCAAAATAAAGTGTTCGGTTGGAGATTTCTTCACCATATTGATTTACTTCAACTGTGTGCCAACCACCACGGGTGATTTTAAAGTCCATCTTGTTGCCATGGGTGGCGATCGTAAGCACCGGCCTTCCATCGGTTAACCTTCCAAAAATGAGCTGCCGGTCTTCAGGGTTCCAACCATTAAAATCGGGAGCCAGAAAGATTTGGTCGTTAACTGGTGTGTTGGCGGGGATTTTGTCGATGACAATTGTAATCTGATACATTTCTTTTTCTGGTATGTCCTTCCAGTTTTCGATGGCGAGAGTAAGTGTGTCGAAATCCTGATAGTTGTATTGATAGGGTGGAATGTCGGATCCATTGGCATCCACCTGGGTCGATTCCCATGAACCACGGGTGATCCTAAATTCAAAATCACCATTCCGCCTGGGCAGGTTGATAAAATATCTGCCTGCGGCATCCTTCCAAAATTTATAGCGCAACTTCCCTGGATCCCAGTCGTTAAAACTTCCTGAAATATAAAGTTTGGCATTTTCGGGTGTTGTTTCAGGAACGCGATCCACTATAATGGTCATATCATCATCACCGCTACCACCCAGATCTTTCCATCGGCTGACAGTTAGAAATACCGTATCGGCATTCTCAAGATTGGTCTGCCGGTTCGAGATATCATACCCGTTTTTGTCCACCTCTACGGTACTCCAGTCGCCTCTTGTGATTTTATAATCCAGCATAAATTTCTTTCGGGGAAGTGAATAAAACAACTGACCCTCATTGTTTCGTTGAAACTGGTAGTTTTTATCGCCTGCTGCCCATGAATTCAAGTTGCTGGCAAAAAAAACCGGATCGGTGCCAGGTGTGTTCTTCGGTAGATGACTTATCAACAGTACCACTCTGACGGGTTTCGTCTCGGGCTTGTCTGTCCAACCTTTCACAGAAACTTTTATAGTATCCTTTTTCCCAAATTCCATGGTTCGGTTTGAAACCTCATTTCCAAACTCATCCGATTCGGAGGACGACAATGAACCCCGGGTGAGTTTATACTCCAGGTTGTTTACTCCGGGCGGTCGGTCGATGGTGATGTACCGAGTTCCTGAGCTGGTTACTTTTGTTATGGAGGCATCGTCCGGATCCCACGAGTTCAGGTTGCTGGCCAGGGCTATCACATCATCTTCAGGTGTGTTTTCAGGTACCTCTTCAATCACAATGGTCAACCGCGGACAGTTCACCGGATCCAGGTCGTTCCAACTTTCGATGGAGTTAGAAACGGTATCTGCATCAGCAGTAAAAAGTTCCCTGTTGTAGATTTCGTCACCGCAAATGTCTTTTTCCACAGTGGTCCAGTCGCCTCTCGTAAACTTATAATCAATTGCTCCAAAACCCGGGGGCAAGGTAATATAGTAATTGCTGTCGTCCGCGAGGTTTAATTGGTATTTGGCGTCACCCGGATCCCAATCGTTAAAGTTTCCGGTGATGTAGATGGGCTGTCCTTTAGGTGTATTTTGTGGTATGGATTCCACCCTGATGGTTACCCTTTGGCAGGAAGACAGAAAAAGCAAGCTCCCTGCCAGAAGAGTTATCATTGGTATATTGATCTTTGTTCTCATTTGTCAATCCAATTTAAAAATTCGGTAACCTTTACCCGGCTGATGAGCACTGGTTCTCTCGTTACTGGTTCTAATTCGAGGTGAAGTCGGCTGTTAAAATACTTGCTTATTTTTTTTATGGACGAAATATGGACCAGATAACTGCGGTTTGCCCTGAAAAAAATGGATGGATCAATCATCTCAGCCAATTGATCGAGTGCATGATTGATGAAATATCGCTTGTTGTTTTCTGTAACAAGCAGTACCTCATTGTCTTCAGCTTTAAAATAGGCCACCTCCGTGATGTCGATTTGTTTGATTTGGTCGCCGATGCGGGTGATAAAACGTGATTTATAACGGGTCTTGTGAAGCTGAAGCAATTGTTCAATCTGTTCCAATCGCAACACAGTTTCCTTGTTGCTACCCTCAGCCCCCAACGATTGAAACTTGTCTAATGCAGCGTTAAGTTCAAGTTGCTTCACCGG
>PCUL01000034.1:19768-22711 GCA_002771745.1 Bacteroidetes bacterium CG18_big_fil_WC_8_21_14_2_50_41_14 | reverse complement strand
ATGGTTGTTAATCCAATGGATGGTATCCTCCACCGTGTCGATGCAATCCATCACAAGGATGTCGTGCCCACACTGAGCAAGCAGGCGTTTCAACTCGCTTTGCGCGTGAGGCTCATCTTCAACTATCAACACTTTAATCCGGTTCATGTTGTCGTTTTTTTGTATAAGTTCTACAAGGTCAAATTAATGGAATTTTTACCACAAAATCCTCACCTTTATTAATAATTTCAATTGCTCTGTCTGTTAGAAACCCATACCTGTTGCTGATATTTTTCAATCCCAATTCGGTGCTAAACTCCTTCGTTTGTTTAAGCTGGATTTTATTTTTCACTACCAGCATATCACTTTCAATGAAAATCTCGATACGAAGCGGGTTCTTCTTTGAAATAACATTGTGTTTAATGGCGTTTTCTATAAGCAACTGGATGGTAAGAGGCGCAATATGGAAACCGGGATTGTTGTTGTATAGGTTCAAAATCACCTCCAGGTTTTTATCAAACCTCAACTGTACCAGGTTGATGTAGGATTGGGCAAACTCAAGTTCATTACTTAACAGGATCAATTCTTTGTCCCTGTTTTCGAGAATATACCGATAAACGTCAGCCAACTCCCTGACGAAATGCCCGGCATTTTCCTGATTTTCATAAATAAGTGACGACAAAGTGTTTAGGCTGTTGAACAGGAAATGAGGGTTTAACTGTGACCGCAACAATTCGAACCTGTATTCAGCATTCTCCTTTTTAAAACGTTCGAGTTCCGCCAGGCTGAACCGCCACTTATTTAAAAGAAACACGCTCAACTCTGATACCACAAAAATCATTACAATGGTAACAACCAAAGCCACAAAAATTAACTCATCTGCTAATGCAATATAACCCATGCGACCCAACAGAAATCGGACTCCCCAGCGCAATATCATTACTAAAGTTATGGCAATGAGGCTGTTTGATACAAATTGAAGAAGGAATCGTTGGGCAGGATGTTGATCCCAATCTAAAGAAGATTTCAACCGCTTGTTAAAGAAAAAAAGAATTTCAAAAACCGCGTAGGTAAGAAAAATGGATATCAGGTAATTGTTAATTGGCTGAAATAAAGGGTAGTTTTTATAAACCAGGCTGAAAATAATATCCAGGATAAAATTGGCTATAATACCCAGAAAAAAACCGTAACTATATCTCAACCATTTGTTTACTTTAAACCTGTTATCCATTTTTTTGATTATTTTCCTCTTATTCGCAGTTGTTGCCTGATTAATATATTCTTGCCGGGTACATGTGATCAAAAATACAAAATCCAGGCATCTGAACAGGATTTCAATGAACTGTTTGTTAACAGGGTTTTACCCATGAGGGGCAATTAGCGCAATACAAGTTGCCCGTCGGTTTCTTCAAGCTTAATGGTCTGCGCGAAAACAACTTCCTTGTCTTTTACAATTTCAAAGGTATATTCACCCATTGGAAACTGATCAATGTCGTATTTTAAATCGATAAGTGCCCATGATTTAAAGCTTTTTTGGTACAAGATTTTGTTATTTTCTTTTACCCTGATTTTCACTTGATCGCCAACGTGTTTTGCTACTTTTACGTTGACCAGAGCGTTGTTATCCATATAAATGGAGGCCCGTAAATCGGTAGTAACATACGAGCACGAATCAGGAGAATCTGATTGAGGAAATTGTGCAAAACTGAAAGTGGCTATTAATACCAGCGACAAGGTTAGGATGATGGTTTTCATGATTTCTATTTTTTTATGATGAATAAATAATTTCAGGAGCAAAACTAGTCCGTGAAGGCAGGTTTTGAAATGAAAAAGCTGTGAAGTTCATTTTTGGGAGGGTGAAGTTAAGCGTGGAATAAGCCAAAGGAGAGTAGGGAGGAGCATCTATAGCTTGCGCGGTAAACTTTCATTAAATTACTTCTTCCTTGGTTGCAGGTAGTTAATTATATTTTTATATTTGTGTCAATTTGCAGCTCATAATTATTTAACCTTACCAATGCATCTAACGTAGGCATGTTGAATCTCGATAACCTGAATATTATTCTGTTTATACTTCCGGTATATCAGTTGATGTTTTATGCAGTGCAGCTTGTCACACTGAAAAAAAATGGAAATCCCTCCCGACGGCCACTGGGTTTATTAATGTTTCTGATGTGGACCTACCTGGTGATGAATGCAGCCGGCTACCTGGGATATTCTTATTTAGATGAATACCTTTATTGCTTGCAGTTACCTGTTTTATTGGCAATTATGCCCACCTACTATTTGTATTTACGTGCAGTTTCAATCGCATCCGGCGGAATGTTCTCAAAGCCCTGGAAAGTAGTTTATCTTCCTTCAGTTTTTATCTTCTTGCTTCAGGTTGCAACCTTGTTGACTATGAGTGCGGAACAATCAGGTTCTTTTCTGCATTCGGGCGGTTCACTGTCAGTAGATAGCGATAACGCAGTCAGGTTTGCCATGATGGTTTCCATATTGGGCTATGTGGTTTTCTTGCCTTCTCAATTGCTTATCTCCTCGTTTCAATATGTTCAAAAAATGAGAAAGTTAGCCGAATCCAGAAAAAGTAACCCGGCGTATTTGCCACATCTTCAGCCACTTTGGTCACACATTATTCTATTTTCGGTCATTGGTTTTGTTGTTCTCGGTGCGATGATGCGTTTTTTCGCTCCTGATTATAATCAGCTTTTAACCGCCTTCTTCAATATAGGCCTTTTAATTTCAGGCGGGCTTGCGGGATATTTCAGTTTGAGACAAGACCACCTGAATATAGAGGTTGCCGGTATTAAAATGGAAGAAACGACCAACGATGTTGCTACTGAAATAAACCTCCCGGCAATACCCGTTACTGATAATAATTACGCTGTTCGAATAGATGATGATGAAGTCATAAAAATTATTTTCAACCTGCAACACTACCTTGTTGAAAAAAAACCTTACCTGAAT
>PCUL01000034.1:17774-19718 GCA_002771745.1 Bacteroidetes bacterium CG18_big_fil_WC_8_21_14_2_50_41_14 | reverse complement strand
TGGAAGCGAAAGAGTTGCTTAAACGACCGGAAAACCAAAATTACACCATTGATGTTATTTCACAAATGGCCGGATTTAAATCGAAATCATCATTTAACGCTTGTTTTAAGAAACTAACAAGGAATACCCCCTCAGAGTTTAGAAAAAACCAACGAAGTTTTCGGTTAGGGAAACCTAAAATGGTCGTTCCAAAATAATTTTTGCCATGATAGTTGCTTTCTTTGGTTACCTGATTTCATTCTCTTGCAGCTTATTAATGCCTGTGTTCCCTATTTTCACATATTGCAGAACCCTTTGAAAATCAGATCAATTTCTTTGGGTTTATTCCTTAATTTCCAGACTCAGCACCTCCGGTATACTGTTTTCTGTTGTCATTTTTATTGTTCTGGTAGCAATTATGTATTTATTATCTCCCCCATACAACCACATTTTAACCGCGATATTCAATTTTGGTATGCTGATTTCAGGAGGATATGCAGGACATTACAGTTTGAAACAAAGCCAATTGGATAAAGAATTGGCAAATTTTAAGCCGGACAAAATTATGAGCAATGTTACAGTTGAGAAAAACAGCAATAACAGAAATGGTAATATTAATAAGTATGTTGTAAAACTAGACGATCAGAAATCGATTAAAATTGATTTCAACCTGCAACCACATCTAACTCATCTTTTTTGCAATAAATAAATCAATACTTTATTGCATTTGTATTTCTGCGTACTTTTTAGCTTCGAAATAGGTATTTTTAACAGCTTGATAAACTGTAGTATAGCAACTAATTTGTAAGCCTGGGTTTTAAACGTACAACAATTTCTTGACATAGGGAAATGGAGTTTGTAAATTTACATCGATTAAAAATATTCATCAAATATTAACTTAAATTAAGTAATCATGAAAAGTAAATTCTTTACTACAACATTGCTGGTGATGCTTATAAGTTGTTTATCCTTTCCAAATCTAGTATTTGCACAGGAAAATAATGCGTCTCCGGGTTCAACAAACTTCTTTGAGAAGTATTATGGAAAAATAATTGAGTCAAGTATTAGAGGCCCGTTAGATGCACTTGTATACATTGATTACGAAATTGCAGATGGCAAGGTGCTTGATGCATTGGCTGCTCTGGGTTATACTGTTACTGTTGCAACCGACTGGGTAGATTTTAGCAACAAGTTAGGCGCCAATAATTATGGCTTAGCCGTTGCATTCAATCAGAATTTTCCCTGGTCAGTTAAACCAACTGTACTGTCTGCTTTAACTACCTACATTACTAACGGAGGTTCCGTTGTATTTGGTGACTGGAAAACTGATAATGATTTTGCTGCCCTATTTGAAGCACAATTTACAGGGGTTAACAACCAAACTCAAATGGCTCTGCATCCATCAATTGCTACCGGCCTTCCAAATCCAATAAGTCTTGTTAATACTGGTTGGAGTATTTTCAGCACAGGACTTACTGCCACTGGTGGTGGTCAGGTTCTGGGTACTTTCCCTAATCTTGATGCTTCTATTATTCGTGGAAATGGAGGCAAAACGATCATTTTGGGATATCTTTCCGATACACCACCTGAAGCATACAGACAACAATTGTTTATGAATTTATTTGAAGGAGTAGCCCCCCCACCCTCATCTGTTCCCCTATCAAATGGAGCGTTATATCTGGGCATATTCCTGATTGCCATCTTTATCGTCTTTCGTTATACCAGAAGGCTGGCCTAAGTTAGGTTAAAATAGAATAAAAAAAGCCACTCAGCAAGGAGTGGCTTTTTTTATTCTATAAGGCTCAGCCTGCAAAGCTTATGAAGTAGGCAAAGCCAGTGGGCTAAGGCGCAATTTAGGTCATTGTTATTTTGGGATAAATCTGAGACTATCCCCTTTATCTAATGCAAATAAAACCATACAAAATCACCTTGTCTACTCAGTTAAATAATTGTACTTTTGTCTCA
>PCUL01000034.1:15620-17751 GCA_002771745.1 Bacteroidetes bacterium CG18_big_fil_WC_8_21_14_2_50_41_14 | reverse complement strand
AATAATTGTACTTTTGTCTCAAATACTCAAGCCATGATCAGGGAAATAGGAACAACTGACTCTATCTTTAACAGGTTTATATCAGAACTTCGCGATGTTACGATTCAGCAGGATAGGATGCGTTTCAGAAGGAATATGGAGCGCGCAGGCGAAATATTTGCCTATGAAATCAGCAAAACCTTCGGGTATGAAGAAAAAGAAGTGATCACCCCACTGGGCATGGCCCGGATGAAACTTCCAACTTCACGACCTGTTTTGGCCACCATCCTGCGTGCAGGGCTGCCGCTCCATCAAGGGTTGCTTAATTATTTTGATACCTCCGACAGTGCCTATGTTTCGGCTTACCGGAAGTATACCAAGGCAGAGGATTTTGTAATAAAACTGGATTATATTTCGGCTCCATCTTTGGAGGGTAAAATACTGATATTAAGCGATCCCATGTTAGCAACGGGGGGTTCGCTCATAGCCGCGCTAAAGGGGCTCCTGCTAAATGGAGAACCCGCACATATTCATGTAGTTACCTTGTTGGCCAGCGAGGAGGGGATCATCAACCTGAAACGACAATTTTCATTAAAACCTCTGACTATTTGGGTTGGGGCTGTTGATGATGAGCTTACGGCCAAAGCGTTCATCGTTCCCGGGCTGGGCGATGCAGGTGATCTGGCTTTTGGTGCAAAAGAAGACTAACCCCATGACAGACTATCAACTGATAAAAGAGAACTTAAGTATCTCGTTAACTTCAATAAAAAGCCATCTATTACGTACGATCCTCACGGTGATGATTATCGCCTTTGGGATCATGGCACTCGTGGGAATTCTGACTGCCATTGACGCAGTGGAGTATTTCCTTAATAATAATTTTGCCATGATGGGAGCCAACACCTTCAATATTCAAAACAGGGACCTTCATGTTCATATCGGGGGAAGTAACAACAGGCCAAAGGAATATACCGAAATCAGCTATCAGCAGGCTCTGGAATTTAAAAAAGAGTATCATTTTCCGGTAACTACTTCCGTTTTTACTTATGGTACAGGTATCGCTACCCTCAAGTATCAATCGGTAAAAACCAATCCCAATGTACAAGTGATGGGAGTGGACGAAAACTACCTGGCTACTGCCGGATTGGAGATAGACAAAGGAAGAAATTTTAATCTTACCGAAATTGAAGAGGGAAGCGCTGTTGCTTTGCTGGGAAGTGAAGTCGCCAAGACCCTGTTTAAAGACAAGGAAAACCCTATCGGACAGGTTGTTTCTATTGGCGCCGGTAAATTTAAAGTGATAGGTGTGATAAAAGAACGGGGGTCGAGCGTGGGTTTTTCCGGTGACCGAAATTGTATGGCTCCTTTAACCAATGTCAGGCAGTATTTTTCACGTCCCAACATGAATTTCCGCATCAGCGTGATGGTTACAGACCCAAACCTGATGGATGCAGCCATTGGTGAGGCCACGGGGGTTTTTAGAAGGATCAGAAAAGACAAAGTGGGACAGGATGATTCATTTTCCATTATTAAAAGCGACAACATTGCCAGTATGCTGATCAAGCTCACGGGTAGTATTCAGATTGGTGCCACTTTGATTGGCTTGATTACGTTATTGGGAGCTGCCATCGGTTTGATGAATATTATGCTGGTATCAGTTACCGAACGCACCCGTGAAATTGGTATCAGAAAAGCAATGGGAGCCAGGCGTAAAACCATTCGAAACCAGTTTCTGGCAGAGGCTGTTGTGATTGCTCAAATTGGAGGTGTGTTGGGAGTGGTCGCCGGCATTCTGGTAGGCAATATCGTTTCAATTGCCACAGGAAGTGCTTTCATCATTCCCTGGGCATGGATTGCATTGGGAATTGGCCTCTGTTTTATTGTTGCCCTGCTTTCGGGAATTATTCCCGCTAATAAAGCCGCTGGCCTCGACCCCATCGAATCGTTGCGATACGAGTAGTGAAAATATTTTCTGGTTTACCCTTTGTTTCAACTCCTAAAGAAGTACGGTTATTGGCCTAAGCTATATTTTAATTTAATATAAATTAGGATATAACTATTCAGTATATCTGATTGTTGAGAAGTTCTCAATCATACTTTTGTCAACATTTAACTAACGATTCATAGGTTTGTATAACTTGTTTTGTATTTT
>PCUL01000034.1:14996-15600 GCA_002771745.1 Bacteroidetes bacterium CG18_big_fil_WC_8_21_14_2_50_41_14 | reverse complement strand
AAATCTTACTATTTGCTGTCATCATGGTAGCTGCGTTTTCTATCAACACTTTAAATGCCCAGGTAAAGGGCGGGTTTAAAATTGGGGTGGATTTTTCTAAGCTTAGTTTAGAAGATGAGGACGGAAACAGTTATAATGAGGGAACGGATCCCAAGCGATTAACATCACCTAGGCTTGGATTTATCCTTGAAGTGCCTGTGAATGATTTTCTGTTTGTCCAGACAGGTGTGTTAGCTGCCGCAAAAGGATTTGTTGTAAAAGAAGAAGATGCCGGAGTTAAAGCGAAAATGATTCAGATACTTGGAACTGTGGATATCCCAATCAACTTCGGGTATAAATATAAATTAGATAACATGAGTCTTTTTGCAATGGCAGGTCCTGTGATCTCGTACAATGTATATGCTACCACTGCAACTAAAGTGGGTTCAGAATGGGACAACAACAATGATTTAAAAATTGGTACCTCAGAGAGTGATGTCTTTAAACCTTTAAATATGGGAGTTAATATTGAAGTTGGGGTTGAACTAAGTCGTTTTCAGTTTTCGGTATCTTATACACAAGGGCTGTCGAATATAAGCAATATTGAAGGCGGCAATTTTAAAAC
>PCUL01000034.1:0-14980 GCA_002771745.1 Bacteroidetes bacterium CG18_big_fil_WC_8_21_14_2_50_41_14 | reverse complement strand
ATTCGGAAAAGTTGATGGTAAAAGAGGCGGATTCCGCAGATAGGAAGTCACTGACGTATCAAATAAAAAATAAAAATCCCGGTGCAGGTAAAACTGTACCGGGATTTGTTTTGTATTGTAAAATATCGATTGCTATTGCCGTTTATTTTAAGGGTGTGATCTAAAAACAGTCATCGTAAGACTGATAAAAAACCTACAAAGCAAGGCCTAAATAATCTCTGGTTTTTGAGATTCCCTATTTACACTACAACAGTTGCTTAAACAGAAGGGTCTTTTTTGTTGCAGTCGGCTAAAGCCAGACTGCAATGGATTGATTCTATTCAGGTTTATTCATTTGCAATGAATGTATTTATTGGACATCCATTGCAGCCGGATTTTCCGGCTGCAGGATCAGATTTATTCCTTAGTTTCCGTTTAGTTATTACTATTGAGGTATCTGGTAAATGTTTTCGGCATTTCGGTAACCTGTTAAATCGCGGTACCAGTCATTATAAAGTGTTCCATTGCTTTCGGCCCACTCGGCAAATTTTAAATAAGCACTTGTAACATCCACTTTTTCAATGGGATATTCAAAGCTTTCAATAATATTAATGGCCCAGGGCAGGTTGTTTTGCGTGCGGTAGTATCTTCCAGTGGCAGGATTGCTGTCGTCGGCAGCGGTACCAAATAAGGCTGTTGAGGCCAAATCCGTGGGTACTTTGTCAACAAGGTGAACTTCTACATCACGCTGTCCGTCCACAAAAATAAATGGGTTATAAGGGGGAATACCTGAAGTGGTTAAACTTACAGGTGTGTTGAGCACAATGGTAATCCTAAGCGTATCGGGGACAACGAACGGGTAATTGGGATCAGTGTTTACACCAATTCCGCCACCTTCCTGTGGCAAAACATCGTAAGCGTCTTCCCACACCATCACCACGGGCAGTGTTTGTCCGGTTTCCAGGTTTTTACTGTCTAACGAAACAATGTTTCCGGGCACATTAAAGTCGCCTGTAACGGAGGCAATCAATGATTTGTCAAAAGGCATCTGGAAACCAAAACCATTGTGATAGAAGGCGCCATGGGCCCTCAAAATAAATTCGGCATTAATTTCTACCATGTCGTTGTCGGCATTGGTTACCTGATTGAAATTATAATCGATAACGGCATCGTTAAAATCATAATCTCCTTTTGATGGCCAAAGGTCCTCATAAGCCAGTGTTCCATAACTGCCCTGGTTAAAGAAAAAATTGTCGAAGGCCTTATTTGGATCATCGGGATAATTATCAACATTGTTGGGAACTCCATCTCCATCGGCATCTTCGCCGGTATAGTCGATATTTGGAAATTGACTTTGGTCGATGGCCTCGATTGGATTGGCCGTTACATAAAAAATGGCGTCATTAAAGTCATGGTCACACGACGAATTGTCTCTTCTAATATCTTCAATACCAAGCAAGAGCAGATTTCGTCCATTGTCGTTGAGCAATACGGTATGCTGACGTAAGGCAGGATCTGATTCCGGGTTTAGGTTTGGATTGGAATAAACAATCCACTTTCCTGTAGTCACCTGTCCTGAAACCCAACCATCGGCCATCAATGCAAAACTTACCGTTATTCCTTCATCGAACTGGCCAATATATACTTTGTTTCCTGAATACAATCCTCCACCGGAACCTGCATAACTTACATTGGGATAAATAATGGTAATCGTATCAATATCAGCGGGGGTCTGAGGGGTCTGCCCGGTTGGATAGGAATAAAATCCGAGTACATTTTTATAGCCGGCCTGTTCATGTACAAAAGTGATCCAGACATCGCAGGCTTCAATAAGGTGCAGGTTGTAATCCCATTGTGGGAGCAAATATTCCGGATGTGAGGAGGGTAGGGGTTCACCTTCGGGAAGGGTATTGTTAATATCGTTTAACAAACTTTGTGAGATAACATCATTTTGAGGTTCCAGATAGTCAGGAACTCCTTGTGAATCAAATCCTCCAAGGTATCCAAAATCAGTATTCAAATTTTTGAAGTTAACAATTGATTTCACCTTGGTATTTACCTGTTGCCCTCCAAGTGTGATGCTGAATCCATGATCGGTTAACTCAACCACGCCGGGTGAAGGAAGCCCAATAAAGTCGGTGGTAACATACAAACTTTGGTAATACGCGGGAACTTCATAATCAATATGGTAAATTCCGTTTTCATTGGTCGCTCCGCTTACAATTAATTTCCCACCTTCCAGGGGGTCAGTTGTAAAGACATTGATTTTCGCACCTTTAATTGGTTGGTTTGAGTTGTCGAGGGCTCTTACCTGAAAAGAAGCTTCGCTGCTGGTTGACCAATTAAAATCATTGGCAACAACCAAATCATCCATTCCTTTTGGTTTGTCAATGGGGTTGTCTTTTTTAGTGTTGCACGAAACAACTGCCAAAAGGCTGGCGATTAAAAGCAGAGTAAAATTAATACGTTTCATCTTTTTTTTATTGTTAATAATTTCTATCTATTAATTTAAATGGCAAATCAATTATTTCGCCAAATATCACAGTGCATTCAAAATATGCTTGTTATGAATAAATCGAGTCAATAACATTTTCCCATAAATGGAATCTATTCGGTACTTACATCAAATGAATAGAATTGAGAATACCCCACAAGCCGATCGTATTCAGGTACTTTTTCCTGATAATACACATAAACACAGTATTGATTCTTTGTTTCCCAATGATCTCCTTCAATGAGGGTTACATCGCCTTGGGTTTTCCCTTTTGGGACAACCACGTACAAGTAATCATAATACCCCTGCTTTAAATACATCCGCCCGTGGTACATGTTCATCCGGTTATCAAAAACCATTTTACTTTTTTCGTCAAGTTGCCAATTATTAAGCGCACCTAATAAAAAGATGTCTGCATCTTTTACAAGGGGTTGTTTTAACCAAAATTCTACCCAGGCGTATTCTCCTTCGGTACTGGTATTTTGTCCCTGCCGGGCCTTAATCAGTTTCCTGCCATTGATGTCTTCAATCAGGCTATATGGCTTATTGGGTCTGGGTACACTTGTGTGAAGGATCACGTTATAGCCATTCACATCATTAATAATTTCACTAATGTACATCGACTGGTAATAGAAGCTTTTCATATCGAAGTTCCGAAATTGATTTCCTCCATCGAAGACAATGCCATCGGTATAATCGAAATTGAGTTGGTCAAGCATTAGTGAAGTTGGTTTCAGGTTCACTTTCATGTTATCGTATCGCCCGTTTTGCATGATGTTCACACTCATGCGTTGTTCCGGCTCGGAATTAAATAAATCAGGGGTAAACAACGTTAGGTTGATTTGCTGTTTTTTTCTGACAAAGTCAAGGTTCTTTGGGTAATATGGTATGTTCACGTCAACTTTAACCAAAGGTTCCAACACATAGAATCTTTTAGTAAACAGCACATTCTCATCATCTGTATTGTCCAGATATACCTTAATAATATAGTTGCCTGAACGTTTTATCTGGATATCTCTGTTTGGAAAACTAAGTGCGTAATTAATATAAGGGGGGATGGCATTTAATGAGAAGTTGTAATTCGTAATGTCAGCTTCAAAAAAACCTTCCAGGTAATCCATTGGGTCAAGGTCGGAGGTTTGCCAATCTTTGGTACAATGAATTAAGGTGTATTTAAAAAGAAACGACTGGTTGCTGAGGTCGTCAAACGAAAGAGTCAATTTGTCGGTCGAACCCAGTTTGATGACGGGAGGTGCCAATTGATCTCCGCCAGGATAAAGCAGTACGGTCTGAATGTTGGCATCATAAACCAAATCATTGTTTTCAACCGTTTGTGCCCACGCCTTGGTCGGCAGGAGGAAACAAAACAAATAGATGACGATCAATACTTTTTGAAATCGATGCAAATTACCTTCACTCATTTTTTACTGTATAAATGATAAGATTATGATTTATTTAGAGTTAGTAAAAATAGGTATTATTTACAGACGATTCTCATATAAAACAGGATTATTGTCTAAATTGCGCCTCATTAATACATGAATTTATTTATATATGTCAACCAATTATCTTATTAATAAGGGTCTGGATATTAAGTTGTTAGGTGATTCAGAAAAAAACATCGTTGACTATAGTGCAAAGAGGTTTGCAGTCAAGCCAACGGATTTTATTGGTGTTTTCCCAAAAATGATGGTGGCAGAAGGTGATTTGGTTCAGGTAGGGACACCGTTGTTTTATGATAAAAATCGCACCAACATCATTTTCACCTCGCCCGTAAGCGGTAAAGTAGAAGCCTTAAAGCGTGGAGCCAAGCGTCGTTTGTTGGAAGTCATCATACAATCGGATGATAAATTTGATGCGGTGCAATTTGCGCCTCAAAAAGTGGATGGTATGAGCAGGGAAGCCATTATCGAAACAATGCTGCAAAGCGGTATTTGGCCTATGCTAAGGCAAAGACCCTATTCGGTGATTGCCAACCCTGCCGAAACACCAAAAGCGATCTATATTCCCGCTTTCGACACCTCTCCATTGGCACCTGACTTCGATTTGGTTGTACAGGGTAAAGGAGATGAGTTTCAAACGGGGCTTGATGTATTAAAAAAGCTCACCAATGGTCCGGTTCATTTGAACGTGGATGCGAAGAACACGACATCCAAGGTGTTTCTCAATTCTAAGAACGTTCAAATAAATAAGTTCAGTGGTCCGCATCCTACCGGTAACGTGAGTGTGCAAGCAAGCAAGATAAGTCCCATCAACAAAGGAGAATTGATTTGGTATCTATACCCACAGGATGTGATTACCATAGGAAATTTCTTTTTAACCGGAAAAGTTGATTTTACACGCATCATTGCACTTGCCGGTTCTGAGGTGCTGAAACCAAGATATTACAAAACCGTTCTGGGTGCTTGCATCAAGCGCATGGTCGATGGCAATCTCACCAAAGGTAATAACCGGACAATCAGCGGAAACGTATTAACGGGAGAGAAAATCGAGATGGATGGTTTTGTCGGTTTCTACGATTCGATGGTGACTGTGATTCCCGAAGGAAACGAAGCCGAGTTTTTTGGCTGGTTGCTGCCTGGTTTTAACAAATTCAGTTTTTCAAAGACGTTTCTCTCGTGGATGTTTCCCAACCGGAAATACCGCCTCAACACCAACCTCCATGGTGGACATCGTTCTCTTGTTATGACCGGCAAATACGAACAGGTGTTCCCCTTCGACATTTACCCCATGGCGCTCTTAAAAGCCATCATGGTGGAGGATATCGATGCCATGGAAAATCTGGGTATTTATGAAATTGATGCCGAGGACTTTGCCCTCTGTGAGGTGATCGATACATCAAAAACCGAGATGCAGTCAATCGTTCGCAAAGGCCTTGAGCTGATGCGCAAAGAAATGAGTTAAATATAAGTTAATCAGTATATATCGCATGAAAGCGCTTAGAAAACTATTAGACAAACAGAAACCCCATTTTGAAAAGGGCGGAAGGTTCGAAAAATTTCATTCGGCTTTCGACTCTGTCGAAACCCTGCTTTTTGTTCCAGATAAAGTAACTTACTCAGGATCGCATATTCGGGATGCTATCGATATGAAACGTACCATGATCGTGGTATTCATTTCATTGGTTCCCGCGTTGTTGTTTGGGATGTGGAATATTGGAAACCAGCATTTTTTATCTTTAGGACAGGTACCTGAACTTTGGACCGCCTTTTTTTACGGATTTCTGAAAATGCTGCCTATCATCATTGTCTCTTATGTGGTAGGGTTGGGTATTGAGATTATTTTTGCCCAGATAAAAGGGCATGAGGTAAATGAAGGCTTTTTTGTATCAGGACTACTCATCCCAATGATTGTACCTCCTGAAACACCTTTGTGGCAAGTTGCCATCGCGGTAGCATTTGCCGTTGTATTTGGCAAAGAAGTTTTTGGTGGTACCGGGATGAACATTGTAAATCCCGCACTTACTGCACGGGCTTTTCTTTTCTTTGCCTATCCGGCTGATATGTCGGGCGATAAAGTATGGATTGCCGATAAACTGGATGCTTATTCGGGTGCAACTCCACTAGGAAATGCCCTGGTTGGTAATTTTGACCAGATTCCTTCAACTTATGATATGTTTATGGGATTTATTCCAGGTTCTAATGGAGAAACCTCTGTCTTGATGATTCTTATTGGTGCCGCTATCCTGCTGGCCACAGGAATTGGCAACTGGCGCATTATGTTGAGCGTAGTTGTGGGCGGAATCGTTATGGCCTTGTTATTTAATTGGTGGGGTGCTAACAAATACATGGAATTACCTTTCTATAATCATTTGATTATGGGAGGATTTGCTTTTGGTGCTGTCTTTATGGCTACCGATCCGGTGACCGCTACCCAAACCAAAAAAGGAATGTATATTTATGGATTTCTTATCGGTGCCATTGCCATTCTCATCCGGGTATTTAACCCGGCTTATCCCGAAGGCGTTATGCTTTCGATTCTGTTAATGAATGTGTTTGCCCCGCTCATCGACCATTATGTGATAGAATCCAATATTAAAAAGCGGCTTAAGCGCATAAAAGTCTTAGTTTCTAATTAGCCAAAAAGAAGTAAAACCATGTATAGTAACGGATATATTTTCAGGTATGCTGCGATTATGGTCATCATTGCCGCCGCTCTGTTGTCTACAGCAGCGATGCTCCTAAAGCCTTTTCAGGAGCGAAATGTAGCCATTGATAAGATGGGAGGGATACTGGCCTCGGCCCATATTCCGGATGTGACGGCCAGTAACTCAATCAAATTATTTAATGAGTTCGTAACGGAGGAAATCGTCCTCGATCAAAACGGGGAGGTGGTTGAATCATATACAGAAGCCAACAAGGAAAATGCAAAGGCATTTAGTCTGGATATGAAAGTTGAGCTTTATAAAAAATCGCAGGGCAAACCTTTTGAGCTTCCTCTTTATGTAATAAACAAAAACGGGCAATCACTCTATGTGATTCCGGTCAGGGGTGTAGGTCTTTGGGGACCAATCTGGGGTAATATTGCTTTGAGCAGTGACCTGAATACCATTGTTGGCGTTACTTTCGACCACAAAGGTGAAACTCCCGGCCTGGGTGCCGAAATATCTACAGCGGCTTTTGAGGATCAATTTATTGGTAAAACGATTTTTGACAATCAAGGTCAATTTACTTCCATTATGGTGGTAAAGGGTGGTATCGGAAAATTACCCGAAAACGAGAGAATACACGGGGTAGACGCTATTTCTGGCGGCACCATCACAAGTAATGGCGTCAATGACATGTTGAAAGATGTGTTGGAGACTTATTTACCTTATTTACAAAAACACAGATAAACCATGAGCGCAGAAATCAGAGAACGTGAGGCACTTTTCTCATCCAAGAATATTAAATTGCTGAAGAATCCGTTAAATCTCAGCAACCCGATTACAGTTCAGGTGCTGGGTATATGCTCGGCACTAGCAGTTACTGCCAAATTAGAACCCGCCATTGTGATGGCTATTTCCGTAACCCTCGTCACCGCCGTTGCGAATGTAGTTATTTCTGTCTTGCGCAATGGAATTCCACCCCGGATCAGGATTATTGTTCAACTGGTTGTGGTTGCCACATTGGTTATCGTCGTCGACCAGATACTTAAGGCCTTTGTGTATGATGTTAGCAAACAACTTTCCGTATTTGTCGGGCTTATTATAACCAACTGTATCATCATGGGCCGTTTAGAAGCCTTTGCCATGGCCAACAAGCCCTGGCCTTCGTTTCTCGATGGAATTGGCAACGGTCTGGGTTATGGTTTGATTCTGATTGTAATTGCATTCTTCAGGGAACTGTTGGGGTCGGGATCCATCTATGGATTCAATTTAATCCCGGAACAATTTTATGAACTGGGATATAAAAACAATGGGTTGATGATCCTTCCTCCCATGGCATTGATCGTGGTAGGTGTAATTATATGGGTACAAAGGTATTATACACGTGATCTGATTGAGAAAAACTAGGTTGAACGATAAAACTCCATTATCATGCAGGAAATTTTTAACATATTTATAAAATCCATTTTCATCGACAACATGATATTTGCCTACTTCTTGGGCATGTGTTCTTATCTTGCTGTGTCGAAAACCGTGAAGACTTCTGTTGGGTTGGGTGCGGCCGTTATTTTTGTTTTAGGCATCACCGTTCCGGTGGACTATATGCTTAATGAATATATCCTGAAGGCAGGGGCTCTTGAATGGCTTGATGCTAGTTTCGTGAATGTTGATTTAAGCTTTTTAAGCTTTATCATGTTTATTGCCATTATTGCTTCCATGGTGCAACTGGTGGAAATGATTGTGGAGAAATTTTCCCCTGCACTCTATTCTTCCCTGGGTATTTTTTTACCACTTATTGCCGTTAACTGTGCCATCCTCGGGGGGTCATTATTTATGCAGGAACGTGAATATCAGAGCTTGGCGCAGGCCACCTCTTTCGGACTGGGTTCTGGTGTGGGCTGGTTCCTGGCCATCGTCGGTATCGCTGCCATACGTGAAAAAATCAGGTATTCCGATGTGCCTGCACCTTTGCGTGGCCTCGGCATCACCTTTATCATTACCGGATTAATGGGAATTGCTTTCATGAGCTTCCTGGGGATTAAGTTATAGAATAATTAAATTTTATATACAATGATTTTATTGCAAGTTGGAATTGGAGTGGTAATTGGCATAAGTATAGCCATCTTTCTGGCAACCATGTTGCTACTGGTTTGGTTACTGCTTTTTGCTCGTAAAAAGCTCATGCCTCAAGGAAAGGTAAAAATTGCCATCAATCAGGAGAAAGAATTGGAGATTGATCCCGGATCGACTTTGTTATCTACCCTCGCGAACAATAAAATATTCCTGCCCTCTGCTTGTGGAGGCGGGGGTACCTGTGCCATGTGCAGGGTTCAGGTGACTTCGGGTGGAGGAAGCATATTACCCACAGAGAAGGGTTTTTTTACCAGAAAAGAACAATCTCAACACTGGCGCCTGGGATGTCAGGTGAAAGTGAGAGAGGATATGGACATCACGGTTCCTGCAGAAATTTTTGGCATTAAGAAGTGGGAGTGTACCGTTGTTTCCAATCGCAATGTGGCCTCCTTTATTAAAGAATTCGTGGTGCGTCTGCCGGAAGGTGAAACTCTTAATTTCCGCTCAGGTGGTTACATCCAGATTGATGTGCCCAAGGTAGAAGTCGATTTCAGCACCATGATAGTTGAAGACAAATACAAAGAAGAATGGGATAAATTCAAGATGTGGGATTTGAAGATGAAAAATCCGGAACCCATTTATCGGGCCTATTCTATGGCCAACCACCCTGCCGAAGGGAATATCGTGATGCTGAATATCCGCATTGCCACACCTCCATGGGATCGTAAAAAAGGTGGTTTCATGAATGTGAATCCTGGAATATGTTCTTCTTATATTTTCTCCCGCAAACCGGGTGACAAAGTGATGGTCTCCGGGCCTTACGGTGAATTTTTTATCAAAAAGACGGAGCATGAAATGATGTTCATCGGTGGTGGTGCCGGAATGGCTCCCATGCGATCGCACATCTTCGACCAGTTTAAAACCAAACATACCAATCGAAAAGCTACCTTCTGGTATGGCGGACGCTCAAAACGTGAATTGTTTTACATGGATCAGTTTGAGGAAATCGAAAGAGAAAATCCCAATTTTAAATTTGAAGTGGCTTTATCAGAACCACTTAAAGAAGATAACTGGAAGGGTTATACAGGATTTATACACCAGGTGATTTACGATAACTATTTAAAAAATCATCCCGAACCTGAAGATATTGAATACTATCTCTGCGGACCGCCTATGATGAATGCTGCAGTCCAGAAGATGCTCGATAATCTTGGGGTCCCTGAAGAAATGATCGCTTTCGATGACTTTGGAAATTAATATAAAAAAAAGGTGACATGGGTTGTCACCTTTTCTGTTTTTTTCTTGTCGTTAATATAATGTAAATTAAAGTATTCGAAAATGGTTAATCGCTGGATAGTGTTTATGTTGATAGTAATGGCGTCATTTCAGGTTTTTTCACAGGATGTGATTGTCTTAAAAAACCGGGCAAAAATTGATGCCAAAGAAGTGGCGATTAAAAGGAATGTGATTCTATATCAGGATTATGCCGGAAATTCCGGCTATCAATACTCTGTCGATATAAACAAAGTAGATTATATTCAATATCAAAATGGGGAAAAATTACAGGTTAACGAGATTACCGATATGAGTACCTCAAAGATGAACTATGGCCTCAACCTGATATCATTTCATATACTCGATTTTGCAATCAATAATTTCACTTTCTCTTATGAACGGATACTGGGCAATGGGAAATATAGCCTGCAAATACCCATTTCATTTGGATATGGGGATGATGGCGACCTTGATTTATTGCCTTTGCCTTTCGGAACTGATTATGAAAACTCTTTTGCTAATCGTTTTAGTACGGGGGTTTCGTTCAATATTTATCCTACCCGCCAGGGAAAAGTGCGTTACTTTTTCGGACCTTCAGTACAGATTGGTTCAGGGATCTACTTTCCAAATCATTATAATTACGACCCTGACGAAATAAAAACCGGATTTATGGGTTTTATGGTAAACAACGGGTTAATGATTTCACCCATAGAACACCTGAGTATGGCCGTGGTTGGTTCCGTTGGAGCACGCCACTTTTTTAAGATCGAAAATGGGAAAACCATTTCTACGCTTGGTATTTCCTTCAACCTGACTTATCGTTTTTAAATTAACAATTATGAAAAAGAATTTATTTGTGGCATCCACTTTATTGTTGTCGGTGTTTTGTTTATCCAACCTAAAAGCTCAGGATTTTATTTACCCACGCGATCAATCTGCACGTATCGCGGCCACTCATGTCGATATTGATAAAACTGAAACCAGATATCAACTCTTCGAAGGAAGTACCAGCGCTGTATTTGCCTTGAACAACAGCGATATCAACATGATCGTGTTTGAAGATGGGACCGTGAGGTTTATAGAGAATGAGGATCTGATCAAAAAGATTTACGATTATAACAAGAACTTATTTACCTTTCATTTGTTCGATTTAATTGTCAACGAATTTACCATTTCGTATGAACATATATTCTCCAATGGTAAAATAGGAGTTCAGATTCCCCTTTCAGTAGGCTTCAGCAATGAGAATATTAATGGTTTTGACGATATTGACAATAAATTTTATTCAGGTTTAAACCTTAATTTCTATCCTACCGGGCAAGGTAAAGTCCGATACTTTCTTGGACCTGGTTTCCAGTTGGGGACAGGCGAATACGAGCAGTATAATAATTATGGGGGAGACCCTACAGAAAGGTTCGACACGTTCTTTTTTCGCTTCTTTGTTAACAATGGCCTTGTGATAAGTCCTGTAAAAGACATGAGTTTAGGTGTAATTGTCTCCATAGGGGTGAGGTATTTAGGCAACCCGGATGAAAACCACGACGAGATAAAAACCGTAGGGGCTTTTGCCTTTAATCTGTCCTATCGTTTTTAGCTACCATGCGCATCAGAAGTGATTTTTTGATACTACTTCTTTTGCTCGGAGCTTGTTCCGCCAAAAAACCGTCCGAAGCAATACAACTGTTGGGAGAGGCACAGGGAACCTACTATTCAATTATCTATTTCGATAAAGAAGGGCGGGACTTTCAAAGTGAAATTGATTCCATTTTGGATGCTTTCGATCAGTCGGTTTCGCTTTGGGTGCCCGAATCCATCCTGTGCCACATCAACCGCAATGACTCCCTGGCTGTTCCTGACCAGTTTTTTATCGATAATTTTACTATTTCACAGCAGGTAGCCATTGAAACTGGAGGTGCATTCGATATGACCATTGGACCGCTGGCAAAAGCCTGGGGTTTTGGAAGCGATGGTCTGAAACAGGTAGATTCTCAAATTGTTGACAGCCTGCTGAGTTTGGTGGGTTACCAAAAGGTACAGTTGGTGAATGGTGAGGTGACAAAATCGGATCCGCGCATTTCATTTGATTTCAATGCGGTAGCACAAGGTTATTCAGTTGATGTGGTGGGCGGTTTTCTGGATCGTTGCGGCATTCACGATTATCTTGTGGACATAGGTGGCGAGGTGAAAGCCAAAGGCCGGAAGTCGGATGGCAGCCTCTGGAAAATTGGGATCGAGCAACCGGCAAAAGACAAAAACAGCGACCGGGTGTTGTCGGCAGTTGTTGAACTGGAAAATGCTTCCATCGCCACGTCGGGAAATTACCGAAAATATTTTGAGGAAGATGGTGTCAGGTATTCGCATACCATCGACCCTAAGACAGGATATCCTGCGCGGCAGAATTTGTTGAGTGCAACCATCTTATGCGACAGTACAGCTTTCGCAGACGCATATGCCACAGCCTGTATGGTGATGGGACTGGAAAAATCTCTTGCCTTTGTTAATTCAAATCCAAATTTGGAAGGGTTCTTTATCTATACAACTCCCGAAGGGTTTGCCTCCGTGGCGACGGAAGGATTTAAAAATAAAATTACAAAGGAGTTTGATGAGTAATCTAGCTTACCTCAAATTCCTTAAATTGCATCACCACAGGTGAGGTTTTATGTTCTTCCTTACCGTTTCCTCCTTCTTTACGACAGCTGCCGTCACCGGGGGCTCCTTCACAGGAGCAGCCTAAGGATCTCCCCGTATGGGGGTCTACAGATGAACATTGTTTTTTAAATTCTCCGTTTTTTACGAAAAACATTTTTATGGCGAAACCGGCTACCGCCAGTCCAATAAATACAACAGATATCAACAATACTTTAAGAAACATCTTTTAACTTTTTTGCAAAAGTATCAATTAATGGCCGACAGGTCAAGATTAGCTTCTAAATTAGTGCAATAAACAAACAATTTCTTTTATTAAGTTCCTTAACCTCATCCAGGCCAATACAGGCGGCGGTCAGACAGGGATGCTTGCCTTTGCAAAATCAGGCATCCCATATGATGAAAACTACAAATCCGTTTTGATCAGGGCTTAGGTTTTTTTAAATTGTTCTCATTTACTCTATAAGATAAAAAAGTGAAAAAGTATTGAAAATTTTGTTGTTTTTTAGCTCAGTTCTTTGTTGGCACCAGTAGTTTATTGTCCGAATGTATCAATCGGAATATTCATTTTCCACATCATTACAATACTGTTACCAACTATTCCACCTATAATCCCAGCAACACAAAGAAGTTTGATTTTCATAGTCTCAAATTTTTCATTTCCTTTCTCGGTTTGAGTAAACATTCCAGGATGCTTAACTAATTTTTCAGCTCCTCCATTAAAGAAAATCCATTTAACACTCAAAATCCACTCAATAATAATCACAAGGAAAAAGATAATTACGATAGGATTCATTTCTCTTGGATTGAAAAATTCAAACATATTTTTAGTCAATCCAGTCAACATTCCAACTCCCATAACAACCCATGGGATATTCCCGTAAATTAACCACCCCTTAATCAGACTGTCATAAACTTCTTGTAATTCAGGATTCTCGGCGATATACTTTTTTAATTTTGATTTTCAAATCAGTCCATTGGCGACAGTTACAACTATGAACATTATCCAAAAATGATTGAAAATTGCTGGCATATTTTATTATTTAAGTTCTACTTTTAGAATTACGTTTCTATCTTCGTGTGTTATATAAGACAATCTTACTTGCTGTCCATTTCTCTTTATTGGTCCGCCATGTGAAGCTGTATTATTAAATCCATAATAGCTCTCATCAAAATCTGAATAGTCTAATGAAACACCATTTAGAGTAAAGCTTTCATGCATATGCCCACTATAAGGCATTGGGTCAAAATTTTCAATTTTACCTTCAATGGTTTTATATTCTCCGTTATTATAAATATCTCGAGTTTCGTAATACTCTTTAATCGCAGATGGAGCCGTAAATAAAGTAAATAACAATGCAAATCCACTAAAAATAAATCCAAAAACAATCGCATAGGTTTTCTTAAAGGATTTGCTTTTGTTATACTTTAAGGTAAAAATAGAAATCCCAAGTCCTATTAAAATAAAAAGTATCGGCATTAACTAGTGTGTTTTCATTCCGTCATTAATGACTTCATAAACTATCTTATAATCCATTTTGTATGTTTTTAATATGCACGATGTTTCTTGCTATTGGTGCCAACGTTGACAATATGAATAGTAAGGACTTGCAGCGATTACAGATACATTTTTGCTGTAGGTTTCTTTCTTATTCATAAGCTCAAATATAGCGAAAAAGCCTTATTATTTATATTGTGGGTTAGCAAAAGTGCATTATTTTCTTTTAATCCAGTTTTCAATTTTTATGTTCGAAATTCTTTCAAATTCCCGAGTATTTTCAGTAACCATTATTAAGTCCTTTTCAACTGCGGTACAACCGATTAACAAGTCGAAATCACTTATTATAGTGCCACTTTTTCTTAATCTTGCTTTTTCTTTGCCATAAAGTCGTATCGAATCATAAATTGGTAGAACAGAAATGTGCGATACAAACTGGTCAATTATTCTTTGATTTTTTTCTGGATTATCACTATTTTCTGCTCCGAACACTAATTCCGCAAGAGAAATTTCTGAAATGGCACATTTGTCAAGTCCCAATTCATTAAGCTTATTATTGACACCAAATTTTCCTCTAAAAAAGTGTATGCAAATATTTGAATCTAACAGATAATTCATTAAAAATCAACTAAATTATTCTTATCTACTCTTGAGTCTCTAATTTCCTTAATGATGTCATCAGAACTTCTTGAATCTTCCCATGCACCGTATAAACTATCAAGTTTGAAATTTTTATCTTCATTCAATTCAATAGATTCGGTGAGCTTAATAATTAATTTCTTCTTAGAAAAATTATCCAATTTGGTTAAAAATCCAAAGTATTTTTCAATTGTACTATTTGATAAAGCTAAACTCATAATCTATTTATTTATAGCAAATGTAGTGAAATTATTTTAAATCTAATTCTGAGTTGAAATGTGTTCTCCTA
>PCUL01000414.1 GCA_002771745.1 Bacteroidetes bacterium CG18_big_fil_WC_8_21_14_2_50_41_14 | reverse complement strand
AACCCTTCAGGACACTCTGATACAGAAGTTCCCAAAATTTTACTGAAATCACACAGGTGGCTACAATTAGTATTTTATCCAGATTATCCTTAAAAATTTCAATCCCGGATAGATTCAAAAGGCTCCATAATATGGTGATGAGGATGGTCGCCATGCTGATCCAACCGATTAATTTGGTAGATGAATTGACATAAGCCTGTAGTTTGACGTTGCTTCCTTTACCCAGGGCTTCGGCCACATAGGCGGTAATGGAATTTCCCAGCCCAAAGCTGATGATGTTTACAGCGATATATACATACGAATTCACCAGCATCCAGATACCAAAATCCACCTCACCTAACTTATTGATAAAGAAAGGTGTAAGAGCTAAAAAAGCAATGGGGTAAAGTAAGATGTTTGCCAGGTTCCACGATGAATTTTTAATGTTCCCGGATGTTTTCTGCATATATTGTCTTGAAATTTGTGTAATAATAATATTTATTTCGTACTTAGCAGAAAATTTATTCAATTAGATTTTAACAGATAAGATTCAATATGGAAGACCACTCATTTTCTAAATCGAAGGAAGAAGGAAGAAAAATCTGGAAATCATTGCAAAACCAATGGGGAGAAGCCTTTGGCTTTTTTGGTGGCATGTTTTCAAGCCTGATCGGGTTTATAAAGCAGCAGTTTTGGGGATTTCTGATCTTCGCCATCATTTTTGGGGCGATGGGAGGAACCTATGCCTGGATGAAAAAAAATATTTTCCGCGCTGAAATGACCGTCTCCTATGCGCAATTGGAAAAGAAAATTTACGGCGATATGCTCTTTAAGCTAAATCAATTGCTTGATAGCAAGCAATATGCCAGCCTTTCAGAGAAACTAAACATGACACAAGAGCAAATTGCCCAAATTCATTCCATCGAAGGGATCAATATCCATAACCAGCCATTGGTTAAAGACATCAGCGTTGAAAAGGTTCCCTTTTATATTGTTGTTGAAGTGTATGATGTGGAGGTGTTGCCTCAATTGCAAAAATCTCTGGTGAAGTACCTGAGTGATTCGGATTTTATTAACGAACGCCTGCTGTTGAATGAGCGCAATTATAAAAATGAAGTGATCCACATGAAAAACCAAATGGTGTACATGGATTCGCTTAAAATGCTTTTGTTGAGGGATTGTAGCAACCTGGATGCCGATGCCGTAATTAATCTTGAAAAACTAAACAAAGACCAGAATGAGATATTCGGACGTATCCGTGACCTGGAAGCCGCGTTACAATTCAACAAGAACATCGAGGTGATGGATGGCTTTATCGCTCATCAAAATCCTTTTTCCCGGATGTTGATCAGGTATATTTTAATGGGCCTTTTTGTCGGTGTGGGACTGCGGTTGCTTTGGCTGATCATAAAATAAGTCGACTTTCAGCCTGATTTCCTTCAGCACCTTAATTGCGCGATGCCTTCGTGGCAGGTGAATGATTTTAAAATGGCTTTTTTTTTATTTCATTTTGCCGTAAGCGTATTCATTTCCCAACGAACTGATTATGAATTATTAAAGACAAACAGACAGCGTTTAACACGATATTTCACCGCTTCTCTGTAAAAGAAAAATTTGTGTATCCCGGCAAATTTTGCTATTTTGAGCCCATTGCTAATTTAACAAGAAGATTTTATGTGTCAAACAAAGATGTTTAACCCGGTGAACAAACCGGAATCCATCGAAAAAAAAGAAATTATTGATTTTTTATACCAAAATCTGGAAAATTACGGTGACCCAAAAGCCGATATTGAAAAGTGTATAGAATATGCCATGAAAGAAACCCCCTCTTTTGGTGGTTTTGTGCTGGTTTCGTATGATGGACCAACCATTACCGGGGTGGTAGTGGTTAACCAAACAGGCATGAAAGATTATATCCCGGAAAATATTCTCGTTTATATAGCCACCCATCACGAAATGAGAGGGCAAGGAATAGGTAAAAAACTCATGAGGGATACCATTCAAATGGCAAATGGAAATATCGCATTGCATGTGGAACCTGACAATCCGGCACGATTTCTTTATGAGAAAGTCGGTTTTACAAGTAAGTACATCGAGATGAGACTAATCAAATAAGACCTACCCATGGCATTTATCATTTTAAACGCGAAAAAGCTCAAGGCAAATTACGAGTTTCTTGATCAGCTTTTTCTCAAGCACGACATTCAATGGTCGGTTGTCTCGAAAATGCTTTCCGGCAGCAAAACCTATTTAACCGAATTGTTACGACTCGGCATAGGTCAAATAAGCGATTCGCGGGTTACCAACTTAAAGGTGATCAAGTCCATAAACCCGGAAATTGAAACCATTTATATCAAACCCCCCGCCAAAAGGGCTATCAGCAGCATTGTAAAATACGCGGATATCAGCATGAACACCGAGATTAAGACCATTCAAATGTTATCTGAAGAGGCCTATAAACAGAAAAAGAAGCACAAGATTATCATTATGATTGAGCTGGGCGAGCTCAGGGAAGGTGTGATGGGCGATGATTTTATGAGGTTTTATGAGCAGGTTTTTAAACTTAAAAATATTGACGTTGTGGGCATAGGCGCCAATCTTTCATGCCTGTACGGTGTGCTTCCCAACCAGGACAAACTCATACAGCTGAGCTTGTACGAGCAGCTTATCGAAGCCAAGTTTAACAGGCAAATACCCTATGTTTCAGGGGGCTCCTCGGTAACCATCCCCCTGATATTTCAAAGATTGCTGCCCAAGGCCGTCAACCACTTTCGGGTGGGAGAAACCTTGTTTTTAGGAACTGACGTGTACAACAATGTCCCGTTAAAAAAGATGCACACCGATGTTTTCCGGCTTTTTTCTGAAATCATCGAGTTGACCCAGAAACCCATGATGCCTTCAGGAGAAACTTCCACCAACGTGGATGGGCTTTCGTTTGAAGTGGATGAAGCATTAATTGGCAAAACCACTTACCGGGCCATTGTTGACATTGGATTGCTGGATGTGGATGAAAAACACATCGAACCCGTGGACAAAAGCATCCACTTTGTAGGAGCCAGTTCCGACATGCTGGTGATCGATTTGGGGGATAATAAAAAGAATTACAGGGTGGGCGATCTGCTCGAATTTACCATGGACTACATGGGTGCCTTGCGCGTTATCAATTCCAAATATATTGAGAAACGGGTGGAACGTTAGTCCATCAAGGGGTTAGATGAATTCCGCGCACTTGGGAAAAATACATTCCTGTATTTTGCCCTGATAAGTGTTTTCTGGTTATTTTTATGAAGCCTGTTTGGCAGAGGCACTTTACTGTTTCAAAGGAGTTATTGCCGTTGTAACAAAATTTTAAACCATGGAAACACTGGTCATTTTTGGAGTGTTAAGCATCGCCCCTATAGCGATCTCATGGAGAACCTTGTTAAACCTTAAGAGTCATGGGTTCTATCGTTTTTTTAGTTGGGAATGCATCATTTGGCTATTTGCCAACAATTATCCATTTTGGTTCAAGCATCCCTTTGGAGTAGAGCAACTGTTTTCATGGATTTTTCTGTTGTTCGCCATTTATTTGGTGCAGCCCGGTATGATGAGAAAGAATGTATCGGCTTTTTTGGCGAAAGCTACCGCGAATATAAGCAACGAAGCAAGATGTTTATCCCTTTTATTCTGTGAATCCACCTTACGCTATACAAATCATTTTTGTCCAAAATAAAGGTGCCCAAACTGATCCCGATAAAAATAGTACTGATGTCTTTATAACATGGTGCATCATGGTGCCTCGTTGATTTCCTTTAAAATCAGTGCTACTTCTTCTTCGGTAGTCCTCAGGGTTTCTTTGCAACTTTTTATCAGCCATGCCGCGCGTTTCACCTTTTCCGACAATTCATCCACGCTAATTTCATCGTTTTCAATCTGGTTCACTATCTCTTCCAGTTCAAGAAGGGCCTCGGTATAGGGTACTTTTTTCATTAAAATTAGCTTTTAACAGTTAGTTACAAAGGTATAAAATAAAGTGATGGAGCCCGGTTCACTAACAATTCAGTCATGCTGATCATGGGTAGGTTAAGATAGGCAAAAACCTGAGGCGGACAGGTTTTAGAAGTGAGATAAATCTCCATAGCATCCCCATCGCTCCAAAATAAATCGCCAAAATAATGACTCTAAAAATCAAACCAATAAATTTTATTCCTAGATTTACCCCACCAAACACCCGATGATCCATTTACAAGAGGAAGAAAGAAACCGATTTAACTACTTATAAACGATTGAAAATGGTTATGTTATTA
>PCUL01000446.1:163-4292 GCA_002771745.1 Bacteroidetes bacterium CG18_big_fil_WC_8_21_14_2_50_41_14 | reverse complement strand
AGCACCTTTAGGTGGTTTAAAGCCTCCTCCTGCAAGGCGACTTTGGTGGGTCGGTTCCACCATCTCAATTACAGCATGCAGTGAATAATAATAATAGTCTATTTACCGATCACTACTTCTTGGCACACTATGCTTTGTGGCGGACTTCAAAAGAAAAACCTTTCTGTCCACACAGATTTATTTTTGAAACTAAAATGTTCATTCCTGCCTGCCGGCAGGCAGGTTCAATACGTAATCCGCCATAAAGTATTATGCAATGTTAGCAACTGGGCTTATTTCATTTCATGCGCAGGTACTTGAAATGATAATTTGTGAACTGCAAAAATATGCTATTCTACTATTATTTTAATTGTTTGTTCACGTTGTTCTGTCGTCACCTTAATAAAATAAGCACCAATTTGCAAACCTGATACATTGAATCTAAATGAATTGGGTTCTGAAAGATGTGGGAAATGCATGATTTCTTGGCCTTGTAGATTAAATAACTTCACATCGATTATTTTACCCTTGCCGTAATCTTGTCTGATATTAACATATTCACGTCCCGGATTTGGGAATACTGATATCGGAGTTTTATTGTTTATTTCGTCATCCATGTCAACAGTAAAATCACAAGTAGCAACAAACCCGGCATCCCCTGCCAACCAACCCTGATTGTCATCTAGGAAAAAGATATAATTAATTGAAGTGTATGCAAAATACTGGTAATCTTGCCAAGTTGTGCCTCCATCATAGGTATATTGTACACTTGCCCCTGAGATATACCAGCCCACAAACTCGCCTGTAAAATATACCGACCCTACACCTTGTGTAAAATCATAAATTTCCGTCCATGTATTCCCGGCATCTATCGTTTTAAAGAGTTTGGAATCATATGTTGTAACATATCCTATATTCTCATTCAAAAAGAACAAACGATGGACATTGCTTAATGCTAAATCAGACCAAGTATCACCACCATCCTGTGATTTAATAAGGGTTTTACTATTCATATCAACCATCCAACCCAAATCCTCATTAATAAATTGTAAACAGGTAAGATTGTGATCGCTACTTAATGATTTATCTTCCCAGGTAATACCACCATCCGATGTTTTTTTTAAAACACCATCATTTCCACATAAATATCCTGAATTCTCATTAACAAACTGCAAATCATTATAATAAGAGGTGCTAAGTGGAATATCCAACAGAACCCAGATTTCGCCTGCATTTGAGGTTTTTGCCATTTTAAAATCTCTATTTAGCATATAAGCTCTTTGGCCAGAAAAATATGTCAAATAGTATTCGGTACTGCCTAAGATGGTATCAAACGTCCAGCTATGTCCACCGTTTTCGGTTCTGTATAGAATAGAATATCCTGTTGCGAAACCATTATCGGAGTTGAAAAAACCAACACTAGTAAAATTCCCGTCTATTGATTGACCCACATTTCCCCACGTAAGTCCGCCATCAGAGCTTTTTACAATTCTTCCATTGTAACCTACCGAATAACAGCCGTTGTTATCCCAAAATGATAGACTCTTTAAGTCCCATGCGCCAGAGGTATATGTGTAATCCCATGATATACCCCCATTTAAAGTTGTAAATACCCTATTGTTGGCGTCCAATATCATTCCCGTATCCTGATCAACAAAATGAATATCATTAAATCTCGTATAATTCTCGGTTTGCTTTTTTATCCAAGTCTGCCCACCATCTGTTGTTTTATATAGTTCTGCGGGTTGGCCAGCTGTACCTCCTTGGCCACAAATCCAGCCAGTTAAAGTATCGATAAATGTTACGGATGTTAGGGCGTAGCTAGGTTGAGGCGAAACATCTACCCATGTTTCCCCTCCATCGTTTGTTTTCAATAATATACCATAGCTATCATACGATCTACCTCCTACCACAAAACCAGTGAGTTCATTATAAAATCGAACACTATAAAACCGCATATCAGAACCAAACGAATATTGCATTATATTCCAGGATTCTCCACCATCAGTTGTTTTCAAAATAGTATTTCTTTCTCCTACAGCCCAGCCAATGCTGTGGTTTATAAAAAACACATCTTCAAGAATGGCATATATATCTGGCATTTGCTGACTTTCCCATGTATTACCTTTATCAGTGGTGTGAAATATGCATTTCCATCCAGCGGCCCAACCTTCATGGTCATCAATAAAGAATATTGAGGTATATGGAGCATCCTCGTCCTGTCCACTTATCTGCGTATCCCATGTTGCTCCTGCATCGTTGGTATACATTATAGAGCTTTGAAAATGCCCATTGCCAATTATCCAACCTTCCTCTTCCGAGTTGAAATGCACGTCATATAAGTTATTCAACGTAGGATATGGATGTATTTGATGCCATTGGTTTTGGGAAGTTAGATTGTGGTAAATGGTTATAGCAACGATAAGAAAGAATACTTTTTTCATATTTGTTTATTGATTTTGTTTATTGATAAAGATGTGCATAAAAATATGATTTTTATGCACATCTATGAGCTAGCAAGGGTTTCAATTTGAAGAATTTGATAATACCCAATTAATCGGGAATTGGAATATTTACCCTTTGACGATAGTGAATGTAATACCTGTGAGTCCAATAATACAAATTAGAACTATTATCGTAGCCATTCGGAGTATCTATAGTAAACCATTCGTATGTAAGACCTTCAGGTCTCTGTCCTCTATGAATAGTGCTTCCTGGCATATAATCATTTTCACTTGTGTAAATTATTTTATGTGCTTTGTCTAAGTAAAATTCAATTTCCTCTGACTCAAGACAAGGATCATAAGAAGATGAAGCATTTGTTTCGTAATAGTAAAAATAATTCACTTGGCTAGATTGGGGATGTTCATCGTATGTGTCATAATAAAGAGTAGGATTAGCGCTTCCGTTTTCATTGTAGTATCTTATGATTTTTTCATTGTCAGAGCCAACAAATGAACCTGGCGTGACATAAGCAAAAAACGGGTTGTTAAGCCTTGTCTTTAGCTCCTGCCCGGCATCAGATTCCCATTGATGAGTACCATCACACCTTCCAAGCATATTGCCGAATTTCCAATCATAATATTCAGGGGCATAATTTCCATTATAATAGTTGCCAAGTCCCAATCTAAACACATATTGCGCCTCGTTGTTGTCACTACTTAAACGTTCAATATGTCCAAAAATTGGAATGTATTCAGAGGTTGCTACGATATTATATAGGAAGTCAAGCATGCTATTATACATGGTACTCATGGCCGAAATCTCAGCCATTCCAGAACCATTTAATTCAAGGGTAAAATAGGTGCTGTCTAACGCTTCTAATTTGTAAGGATATTCGGTTCGAGCTTCCTCAACGTTGAACTGAGTATCTAGGTACCATTCAGCACTATCCAATGAAATCGGATATAAACCTCTTGAAGCACTATTCTTCTTTTGTTTATAAGCTTTAAGCTTATGGTACACTTCCCATTCGAAATCTGTATGCTGTGTTTCAATGGTTGTGTCTGATGGCGTCTTGTTTGTGTCTTTTTTGCAAGAATAAAACATCGCTATTGTTGAGCCTAAAATTATTAAGCTAAAAAAAATCTTCTTCATTTTTAAAATTTTAATGTTACTATTTAAATTTTCTATTATGTTCTTTGTCCATACCGATAGAAATAATCATTATTTGTATCGGTAATCACTTAATAGTAACTTTGCAATTCCTGGGTAGCATAGCTACTTACGCCACTCTGGTAAGTGAAAAAGGACAATTTACTCCAGAGTGGCTTTTTCTATGAATTTATTCATGTGTTAATGAGAGTGTGATATTTCTTAATGTTTTAAGCTTTCTTCTTTGTAGTAAAGAAACATAATTTTCAAATACAAGTCAACTACGGAAAAGGGTAGGTATAAAACTACCGAAAAGAGTAGGGTTTGGTTGTTCCGAATAATATAGTCTATTGAATGGCAGCATGATAACGTTTTATGGGCTTAAAACTATTTTTATAATCATTTTACTTAATTTCGTTTGACTTTGAAGCTTTCCCGTTACAATGTGAATCTTTTCTAATTTAGATCAGAATTATTTTTATGCTCTTGATACAACTTTTAAACGAGCGGTTTCTTAGCCTTGTTGCTAACGGGTTGCAGCTACCCGAAGGTGGCG
>PCUL01000446.1:0-90 GCA_002771745.1 Bacteroidetes bacterium CG18_big_fil_WC_8_21_14_2_50_41_14 | reverse complement strand
CCACTTTTGGGTAGGTGCTGTTATATGCGGTTTTTCTTTCTTCGGTCAAGTCGTCCGTTAGATTTTTACGTTCAGTTCAAGTCGTCCGCC
>PCUL01000202.1:5932-7426 GCA_002771745.1 Bacteroidetes bacterium CG18_big_fil_WC_8_21_14_2_50_41_14 | reverse complement strand
ATGGATTATAACTTCTTGTGTTACGGTTTTTTCCAACAGACCTGAGTAAACAGTAAGGTCAACAAAAAAGATTCCTGCATTTGAAAAGGTATATGCAGGGCTGAAAAGCGTGGATGTATCATTTGGCTGGTTGGGGAAATCGTTGAATTTCCAAAAAACCGAATCAATGCCGTTGGTTTCTGTTATTTCAAATGTAGTTGCATCGCCTAAGCAATTATTTTGGGTGCTAAAGGACGGATCGTTCAGGTAGGACTGGATAAAGGAGGGGAGACCCCCGGTTGTCAATCTGCCCTCAAGGTCAATGGCATCTTCTTCAAAACCACATGCCATGCCCGCATTGTTGGGCTGGTGGATCACGCTCAAATAAGCATCCCCCATGCTGCAGTAAATTTTCCCATCGGGGCCAAGTTGCAATGCACCTTGATAACCTCCATCAAAAATTTCAACCTCCGAATCCAGTATTTCCTGTGGGCTGCCCGCATCAAGGTCGTACTGAACAAGCTTGCCTGTACCTTTTATGTACAGTTTTGAATTGTTGGGTGAAAACTCTACACCATAATAATTACCAGATGCATCATGTACCATATTTTGGTCGTTTACAATTCCCGTTTCATTGTCGAAATCAACCAAATCAAAAAATGCCAGAGGAGATTGCTGTACTGCAGAAACCACTTTTTTACCGTTGGGGGATATTTTCATGTAACCTGATGAAGCATCAAAAACCGAACCCACTTGACTGATTACCGGGGTATGGTGGAGGCTGTCAGCCGTTACAAGGTAGGCATAATAATAGTCGCTGTAATACTTGTGGGCAAGTACCCATACATCTTGCCCATTAATGTGGGTTACAGCGCTAAGGTGATTACTTGAATTATTAAAAAGCCGGATTCCCTTTTGGGAGGCAACAACACCACCATTCCCGTTGTCCAAGTTCATATCGATAACAGAATATTGAAAATGATATTGAAAGACGCTGAATTCCCAAATATAATTAAAGAAATAAAATAATTTGTTATTACCTGGTATAGGTACAATCATTGCACCTTGTGAAGATAAGGTCCCAATATCTTGTCCATTTTGCATAAACACATGATTTTTATTCCAGATGTGTAATCCATTGGAATAAAATAACAGATTGCCATTGCTATCGGCAATACTGGCACTACCACTGGAACCCCCACCCCCTGCACTCATTTGGCTATCGAGTAGTGTTACCGGGGGACTACCGGAGTTGAAGTCAATACCAGCCCGCTGCCCGAAATACCAGACATTTGCTTCCTTGCCTTGTGAAAAGGCATGTAACTGCAACAACAAAAGTAAAACAAGCAGTACTAAAGAAACTATATTTCTCAATCTGTTCTTATGTTTTTGCATAAAGATGTAATAGTTGACCGTGCCCATTATCATTGATAATAAATGTAAAAGTACATAATTAGTTTGATGTATTATGATGAGTATTGATAATTGAATTATACCTCTATAAACAGGATCACT
>PCUL01000202.1:1725-5920 GCA_002771745.1 Bacteroidetes bacterium CG18_big_fil_WC_8_21_14_2_50_41_14 | reverse complement strand
CCCAAGCTGTAAAGGCTTGTATTACATGTTAATAAATATAGGGCACGTTTTTGGGTCGAATAACTTTTTAAATATTTTTTACAATTTAATCCATTTTTTAACCAACATTTCACATTATGAAAAAATTATCATTATTTTTATTGGTAGGGCTAATGAGCCTAACAGGGGTTTCGCAAAGGTTTAAAGTAGCAACTCATTATTCACAAGCCACGTTCAAAAAGCACTACAGTCACTCCATTGAGGGGGGTATTGAAAACAACCAGCTTAGGCAGTTTGTTGCAGGCAACAAGACTGATTTGGGCTTTAGCAATTATGAAGTTACCGGCCATCCCATTGACGGGATCAATTTCTTGCCGGGCAGAATAGCATACATTGCTGACCCTGAAAGAGTCCAACTGACCGATTTCACCATTTATCCTACTGATGATTACCAGTACGGTGCAGGTACCGGGGTTTATTATCCAAATGGGTCAGGTGGCATGGGCTATCCGTTTTTTGGCAAATATGACAAGGTAACAATGGAAATAATAAGTGCCGAATATTACAACATTTCTTATCCCGGCATACAGGAATATGCCAATGCAGTTGGTCTGCGGATTGTATATTCGCATGTTGAGCGGGCATTTTACATTTCGGGCGTTATGGCCGACAGGCTTTTCGAGGATGTGAACATGAACAACATAATTGGAAAATCGAAAGGCTTTATAATGAAGATAGATGATACGGGATTGGCAAATCCACAGGTATTGGTATTTGAACCTGATAACCTGCCCAATGCACCTTACGACCCCGTGCTTTGCGTGGTAACCGATCTGGAGATTTCGGCAGACGAAAGCTAGATCGCCTTCACGGGAATGACCACCAAAGAAATAGGTTTTAACGGTTATTATCACCCCATAGCAGGCATAATTGATATGGACATGAACCTTCAATGGAGCAATGTTTACAATTTCCCTGCCGACAGATATTCGGGTGTTGACGTAGAATATAACACCACAGATGATAAACTATTGGTATTGCTCAATTCGGCAAGGTATCCGTTCGCAATGATGGAACTGGACTACAACGGATTAATCACCCAGCAGCCTGTTAATTATACTTTTGACGCTCCTTTTGTTATTTCAGAAAGTGCCAGATCCCATAAAATGCATTACGATAATGGGGAAATCATCATAACAGGCAACTGTTTTGTTGAAGACAACAGCCAGCCACAAACAATCGATAAACAACTGTTGTTCAGCTACGAGATACCCAATGCCACCAATCTTTTGGCAGGAAACAATTATTTCGAATACTATTCAACGGAGGTGGTGCCCTTGGGCAGCCAGAAGGCAGTTACCGGTTACTGGACTCCCGAAAATTCCATCTATCAGGATGGCAACCTGTCAATTGTTGGGATTTATAACAACAACAACCAGACATTTGGTTACACCCTTATCCAGATGAGCGGCTTTGTCAACGACCCGGGCTGTATTGAAACAGGGGAGGTGAACATAACAGGGTTTGCTTCTGAAAAAGATGACCAAGCTACAAGCTGGGATGATTGCTTGGGATTTGAGTTTGATAGAGACAATGATCCAAATCAACCTGACCCAATTCAAGATTGCCCAACAGTAGGTGGTAAATCGGCATCAACATTGGGAAATAGCACGGGCAGCAATGGTAACTTCTGGCATTTCAAAGGAATAAACGCGCAAGGAATCCATGCGGTATTGGTTTCAGAAAACAGTAATGCTGTTTACGAGGTGAATGTTTATGATGTTGTTGGACGGAAAATGTTTTCTTCCACTTATAGCGTTAACGAAGGGCAAAAAGAAGTTTACCTTGAATTTGCCACAAAATCTGAAATGTACATCATTAGTGTAAGCAACGGAAGCCAGTCAGAAACATTGAAGGTCATGGGCAATCGTTAGAACAGAAATTGGTTTTGTTCTTTATGTACAAAGTCAGGTTTTAATATGTGACATTTACAGTCAATATTCACAAACCCATTAGTGTAATGCTGGTGGGTTTGTTTTTTTTATTTTTAGCATGTTGGTAGATGAATTAAAGTCCGTTTGATATACTTGTCAAGTCAGATATTTATGTTTTTCTTTCCGAAAGTTGCAAGTAAAATGTTTTGTTCTAAAAGTCTATGTTGTTTTATGAGCGGTGGCAAAAAATTAAGCTTTTTTGGTTTTTTGTGTCGGCTATGTGTGTCGGGGAAAAACCGAAAGTGCTTAATTGAGCGGTGGGCTTTTGCGCGACTTGACAATGTGTTTGACTGCGAAGCGTTTGCTGTTTTCTTGTCCATTATGTCCAATTAATTTAAGTCTAATACCAGATTTGATTACCTGACCAACATAACAGTCCCTTCCACTACCTTGCTTTCAATTGGCTGTTGTCCAAATTCCTCATAAACAATACGGTAAACGTATGCACCTAACATGCATGGGCTGCCTTTGTATGTACCATCCCAACCTTTGTTTATGTCTGTAGTTTCATATATCACCTGCCCCCAGCGGTTGTAAATACTCATGTGGTAGCGGTTTACATAATCGTAACGTAGTATTGGCCCGAAACTGTCATTTAACCCATCACCGTTTGGTGTAAAGGCATTTGGAAGGTAAAAAGGAGTCCCTGCCCAAAGTATTTGTATGGCATCAGTAGATTTGCAGTTCTCATAAGATGTAACTTCAACAATGTAATTACCCATGCTGTCGATTACTATTGTTTCCGTGGTTTCACCAGTATTCCAATAATATGATTCTGCACCGTACCCCGCATCAAGTAAAAATCCGGGCTCAACCCAAAGGGTGTCGTATCCTGAAAATGCAATTTCGGGTGATGGGATAACATTTATGTTAATGTTTTGGCTTTTTTTACAATACATGGTGTCAATAACTGTAAGGGTGTATGTACCTGTTTGGTTTATGTTGGCCGGGCTTAATACCAATTCATAGTTTTGGGATTGGTAGTCATTTGGTCCTGTCCATTCATAGATTATTGTACCGTTACCGTCAGTTACAGTTGGCTCAACCAATATTGTATCACCTGAACATGCTTTTTCATTGGGTTGCATATCTATCTCCGGGCTACTGAAAATCTGTACTTCCCCAACATAGCAAACTGCGTTTATTGTGTCCATTTTCTGGTCGAAGAAAACACTTTGCCCGGGACCTGCTTCCCAATAAATAAGTGAAACACCTTCACCAAGCCCCCCAAATACAAGTTTTGTCATTACAGTGTCAGGTAAGGTTAATGGCAATGTTCCCTGCCATGTTAGTATTACTTCCCCGGGGGTTGATATATTTGCATTAAAAACTGCTTCTAATTCGGGCAACAGATCGATATAACCAACACAGTTTACAACATTGATGTCGTAATAAATTTTTGCTACAAAGGAAAACACACCGTTGAACTGTTCCAGGTTTAATGAGCTTACCACTGTGTCGTTCACACATGCATTGCCAAACCCTGAAATGGCTTCGAGTATTGTGGTTGTGTTGCGTGGCACGATAACTTCAAAGGTTGTATCACAACCAAATCCGTCCCACACTTTGCAATAATATAATCCTGCTGATAGGTTTTGGAACAGGCCGTTATTGGTCTGGGGGCTGCTTCCATTATAAATTGAATAATAAATATCTCCGCCTGCAACGATAGCTTCGAGGTAGATACTACCATCAGACGAGAAATCATTTTCAGGTGTTATGTTATCTGAAATTATCTCCACACCTGCAATATTCTGGATAATGACAGGGTTATTTTCATAATAGCCTTCACAGTTGTTTGAGTCCCTGGTCATAACAATGTACGAGCCTTCGCTAAGGTTGGTAAATACTCCTCCGGTAGGCAGAAAGTTTACGCCATCAATGCTGTAAGTTAAGATATCCGGGTTTGTGGTATTAGCATAAATAGCCAGGGTTGCGGAGCCTGAGCTACAGTGGTCATTGGTAAAGGCAATAGAATCAATTTGCAGGTTGCCATCGTCTTCGACCAAATAAGTTGCTATCATGGAGGAACATTCGCTATATGCCACAACCAGGCTGTATGCCCCTGCCGAGAGGTTAAGCACATCTAAGTTAAAACCAATGGTATCACCCACTATATTTATCCAATAATAAGCAAGCGGAGGTGTTCCAACAACCTGTAACCCTGTTATTGAGCCATTGTTTTGCCCACATCCCGTATTTGTTACTGCAAGATTGTTTTC
>PCUL01000202.1:0-1706 GCA_002771745.1 Bacteroidetes bacterium CG18_big_fil_WC_8_21_14_2_50_41_14 | reverse complement strand
ACAAAGTGTCGTTGCCAAGCTCAGGCTCAGGCAAAGGATGGATTATAACTTCTTGTGTTACGGTTTTTTCCAACAGACCTGAGTAAACGGTAAGGTCAACAAAAAAAGTACCTGCATTGGAAAAAACATAAGCAGGGCTGAAAAGCGTGGATGTATCATTGGGCTGGTTGGGGAAATCGTTGAATTTCCAAAAAACCGAATCTATGCCGTTGGTTTCCGTGATTACAAAAGTTGTTGCATCGCCTACACAATTATACTGGGTGCTGAAAGAGGGGTCGTTCAGGTATGATTGGATAAAGGAGGGGAGACCACCGTTTGCATAACGACCTTTTAAGTAAACGGCATCTTGTTCAAAATTGCAGGTTAATCCTAATTTGTTTGGTTGGTTGATAACACTTAAATATAGTGAAGTACCTAAGCTACAGTAAATTTTACCATCAGGGCCCAACTGCAATGCCCCGTTACCGGTGGTTACATCTGCGATTAACACCTCCGAATCCAGTATGTCCTGGGGGCTGCCGGCATTCAAATCATATTGAAACAAGTGAATACCACCCTCTGTATATAACTTTGAATTGTCCGGTGAAAATTCTACTCCATAGTAATTCCGAGTGGCACTATGTACCATATTGTCATCGTTTACCATACCTGTTTCATTATCAAAATCAACTAAATCGAAAAATGAACCATTACCGCCATATGTTGCAGCAGCTACTTTTTTCCCGTCAGGGGAAATTTTCATATAACCTGTATGGTCATCAAAATCTGATCCTGCTTGGCTTATAACTGGTGTATGATGAAGGCTGTCGGTGGTTACCAGATAGGCATAATAATTATTACTAGAGGAACTATGTGCCAGTACCCATACATCATGCCCATTGGCATGGCTTACGGCACTTAAATGAAATGTAGAATTATTAAAAAGACGAATACCCTTTTGCGTGGCAACCACACCTCCATTCCCATTATCCAGGTTCATATCAATTACCGAATATTGAAAATGATATTGTAAGACACTGAATTCCCCTATAAAATTAAAGAAATAATACAAGTGGTTACTGCCTGGTTGGGGGACAATTATGGCTCCTTGGGTAGAATATGACCCCATATCCTGACCGTTTAGCATAGGCACATGGTTTTTGTTCAAGATAGTAACTCCATTAGAGTAAAAAAGTAATAGTCCGGTACTATCGGCGATACTGGCACAGCCATTTCCACCCGAACCCACACCAGCGTTCATTTGGCTGTTAAGTAGTGTTGCCGGTGGACTACCAGGGTTGAAATCAACTCCTGCCTTAAACCCAAAATACCAGATATTGGCCTCCTTGCCCTGAGAATAAGAATTAAGGTGAAGCAATAAAACAAAAAAAAGGACCAATAAGGGAATTATTAAACCAACACTTTCTTGTAGTACTAAACTAAACACTTTATGTTTGTTGGTATTCATGATGCTTTTTGTTTCTAAACTAATTATGTAAAACTATATAAAAATATGTGTAATGTTTAAAAATATTGCAGATTTATTTTGTTATTTTTTTGTTTACTTAAAAATATATATATATTACATTTACAAATTATTATCCATTTATTTTTCAACTAAAATTTCACATTATGAAAAAATTAACTTTATTTGTGTTGATGGGCCTAATTGGCCTGACAGGGTTTTCGCAAAGGTTTAAAGTAACTACTTACCCTGATCAAACAAC
>PCUL01000306.1:18975-21152 GCA_002771745.1 Bacteroidetes bacterium CG18_big_fil_WC_8_21_14_2_50_41_14 | reverse complement strand
GTTGGTTGAAACCCGGTCCCTATCACCATCGAGTAATTAGACATTGCCTGGACAAAGTTCCCCATTGCCAGCGAGCCTGTCCCGCCAGCTCTTGAGTTTGTTCCTAAAACCATCGCGCCAACACCACTGGCCGTGTCCGACGTGCCTATTGAAACAGCAAAATTGCTATTGGACAAAGTTCCCCAACCAAGTGCGAAAGAGTTGGCTCCATCGGCAATGGCTGCACTACCAAAAGCAAATGACTGGGCTCCATTAGCTCGTGATGTGATCCCACCCGCGAATGAGTTATTCCCGGTGGCAATATTATCTGTGCCAACTTTACTTGCGTAATTTGTTGTTCCTGGAATTGGGTTATTACAAGTTGTACACTGTGAATAGGTGTTTACGTAGGCAAACATAAACAAGCAGAATGTAAGTGTAATTGATTTCATAAAGGTTAATTTTATTGGTTAATTAAATTTCTTTATCCATTTACCTGTTTCACACACTTGTTTACGATCAATTATTTTCCATGTATAAAATCCAGGGTCAATATGTTGTGAATTAATCGGCGTTATCAGGTTGTTTATTGGTTTTCGAATTACCAAATGACCATGTATGTCATACAATTCAAAATAAGTGTTTCGTAATGAGGTGCGGATGTTGATCACATCTTTACCTGGATTGGGGTATACAATGGCATCTGAAATATTAGATGTTGGGCACTCAACATTCCCAACGGTAAAGTCTGATGAATCAAGTTTAAGCACATAAACATCCCTTTCGTTGTACTGGGTAAGATAATCATATCTTGTACAGGTCAATAACACCCCACCATCGGGACTGGCCACCACAGAGGCACTGGCATAGTTCGCGTCCCCTCCAATATACTTTTCAAAAATAAGGTTCAAGTCCTGATCCATACGTGCGATTGCAATGTGGTTATAACTTATGGGATAAGTACTCAGAGCCGCACCATCTTCGCCACACATATAAATGTTATTTGGTGTATTAAAGTCAAGTGCCCGGGAGCCTGTACGGGTGGTAGGCACAGGATCAGTAATATAACAACTGTCAAGCACATTAAAACCAGTATCTAGCTTATAGGCCATGATGTAATGAATGTAGGCTGTTGGATCGTAGGTCACACCTCGATATCTGCTCCCCACAATCAGGTTACGATCTGGGTGGAACTTTGCTGCAAGGTGATCGCCAAGCCACCTGGGATAATATTTCACCTCTGTCTGCTGCAAATTAAAATCAACTGTAATGCACTGTGATTCAGGCCCTATAGGATCGTAATGGGCAAAATGGGTGTGTAGCCAATAGGCCGTAGAATCATAATTGTAGGTCAGGTCCTGCACCATGCCACTACTGTCGCCTTCATAGAGTCGGTAAGCTAAACTGTCACCTTCGTCCGACAATTTAAAAAGAAACATTTTAAGTCTGGGTTCCAGATAACAAGCATGAAGGAAACCACCCTCATTTAGTTTAAGCAGGTTGGGGTAGAAAGGAATGCTACTGTAATCATGTACATGATGCAACTGGTAAATCTTCTCCCAAATGATGTTCAGGTTGGCATCCAGCCTAGCAAAATACGAAAACCAGAACACGCTCGAGCTGTCTTTTTGATAGCCAGTTCCCGTAACCAGGTATTCAACCGGGGACTTGGCTGCAATAATGATATCACGTAATATCAATACAGTATCGGGCTTTGAAAAAAGTTTTGAGACAGTATCACCAGTTTCGCTAATTTTGTACAGATACGACTTTTGCATTGCTGTGTCCGATGGCCTTTTCAGCACGATTCCAACATAATTGTTGTCATCGTCCAGTACAAAGTTAAAAGCATATTCCTGTTGTTGGCTACCAATGTAAATTTCAAAGGTGTTTTGTGCCAGGATAGGGTTCCTGCCATAATATGCAGCAACCCAAATGGCTAAGAAGTATAGCGGGCGCAATTTCATAAGTTATCCTGTTTAGATATAAGGGTAAATGCCCGGAGGCATTTACCCTTATACTATTATTTTAGTATGCTAATATATCTTCAATTTCAAATACATATACATACCATACATGGCCTAGGTGTATTGTAAAATCATGTTGGATAGTATATTCGTTCCCGTCTGGAGTTGTCCCCTCTACTAAACAATCCACAAAATCCAAATTGTTTTCCATCTCCAAAGTATCAATAACAA
>PCUL01000306.1:0-18949 GCA_002771745.1 Bacteroidetes bacterium CG18_big_fil_WC_8_21_14_2_50_41_14 | reverse complement strand
CCTTGTATCGGGAATTATAGGACTAACTGCGTTAGTTGCATAAAATATCTGATAATCCATAAGGTTATCCAATGGATCGTTTTCCATTCTATAATCAGTTGGCGTTAACGGCCCAATAGTCATAACGTTAGAGTGACGGCGCACTGTTCCCGGAGGAGGAGCCGGAAAATTGATAAACAATATATCCTCTTGTAGATGTATGGCTGCATCGACAGAGCCATAGCCAAGGTTTTCGGAACAGGTTCCTTCTGTATAGCCATAAATCCACCCATCTTCGGTTAGTACAGGAATATTTAATGTTCCTTCATTTCCTAACAGGGTACCAACACTTATTATTGCATCTCCATTGCTGTCAATTCCACTAACTTTTAAGTCTACCAGCAACAGTTTCATATTGTTGTAGTTAATACGCACCATTTGTGCCTGGATGGTATCAATCACTTTATCATAGTAAACTTCCATCAGTTTGGGGTCATTGATCTTTTCCAGATCGTCCAGAGGCATGATAATTTCTGAAGTAACAAACTTCTTTTTGTTGCATTGAATATCTGTATAGCAAAAATTATAATTGAGTAAATTTTCCAACTCAATAATGGCTTCAGGGGCTGTATAAAGTTGCCCGCCAGTTTTCAGATTGGGATTTTCGTGGTAATAGGCCATCCTTTCTTTAAATGCCAGGATATGCGCCACCATGGCTTCTGATTCATCATCCACCACGGTTTGTTTTACTTGCGTGTTGGTGCCTTCCTTTTTGCATCCGTTTACCACTACCACTCCCGCAATGAGTAATGCGGCACTTCCGGCTAAAGCCAGTGCTTTAATCCGTTTCGAGAAATTGCTTTTTTTCATTTTCTTAACTTCTTTAATTGATAATTTGTATAACCTCTTACCTATACTGTGTAAAAAAGGCTGAAAAATTCTATACTCTTTTTGAACTATTTTTAGCTTTGGTTGTAATTTATAATGACACTAAATAATATCAGCAACCAATCAAAGGGTAAATTGGCAATATAATTCAATAAATCATCCCTTTCTGATCATTTTTTTTGTCCATCCTTCTAAGGCCTTTCCGCATACAGCATGCATAGTCCGCCTTGTCGAAATTTATAAAAACGACACTTCTTAAAATCAGTCAATTATAATCCTTATCCTGCCATGTGGGTTAACTAACATTAACCCATTGATTTCTCCATCAATCCCTCAGCAGTGGCGACAAACCCCAGTTTTTTCAGGTATTTTACATGTTTGGGTGAGTTGGCTTCGGCCACAATTTTTTGAATGCCAACCCCGGTTAACGACTGCATCAGGTCATCATAAACAAATTTCCCGTTTTTGTAATCACGGTATTGGGGCACCACATAATCAAGCCCTACACGCAGTTCTCCGTTTTCGCGCCTGTGTGCCAGCACCAACCCGGCTACGGCCATATTTCTCAATACAAAAAAGCTCACGGTGTTCATCTCAGGTTTATAAACAAAACCTGGGAAAAAACGTTCGATTTCTCCGCGGTGAAACTCCAGAAAACGGAGCAGGTATTTATTGTCGCCACGCACTTCCAATGTTTCAAAATAGTGTTTGGCTCCATAAATGGTTGCCAAATAGTAAATGTCGACCCCCGTGATAAAACCATTTAGAATGCCAACAGGCAGGGCCCCGATCAGAAACCCATAGGTGGAGAAAGTGACGGCGCCGATCAGGTTAATCCACCTGAATTTCAGGATGGAGTTCATGGTCATCGACAGCGCGATGATAACGGATGCCGCAAAGCCAATATATTCAAGTAAGGGGGATTCCATGGTCATGATTCAAATGATTTGGTTTGACAAAATGGATGGAGCGGGTATTGTACTTTCGGTGATCACTCGTTGTAAACCACGGCTCCCACCACTTCACCTACGATTCTGAGGCTGGTTTTATCAATCTGGTCCAGGTTATCGCCGGTGGTGTGCCAGTAATCGAAGAAAGTGCCATTCTTACTGGCCGTGTCCAGGTGAATGATGTCGATGGTAGGAATTTTGGCATACCGGTTTACAGGCAGATGATCATCGGTAACCCCGCCTCCTTTTTGATAAACAAACTGGCCGCTATATCCCAGTTGTGTGGCTACATTCCATACTTTATCCACTACAAAGCCTGCATATTGCATCGAGAAATACTCTTTGCTGAAAAAGGCATCTTTGGCCCCCACCATATCGAGGAGTATACCAAAGGCAGCCTGGTATCCATATTGATGGTGGTTTTTCGACCAATATTGCGATCCAAGGCCCCAGTTTTCTTCTTCCTGGACTTCCAGTTGTGTAGGCGGACCCCAGTCTTCCAAATCGAACAACAGGATATCAACGCCCACCTCCGGGTTTTTTAGTTGAAACTGCCGTGCCAGCTCCAGCAAAACACCTACTCCGCTTGCTCCGTCATTTGCCCCGTCGATGGGTGTGTTATGAAGTGCTTCATCAGGGTCGTGATCGGCAAAAGGGCGTGAATCCCAGTGCGACATCAACAGTATCCGTTTTTGAAAATCAGGATTAAAAGAGCCAATAATATTGACACCGTTCCTGGTAACCTGGTCATAGGTGCGTGCTTTAAAGGCCTGTTCTGTCACCCGGGCTCCATATTGGTTTAGTTTGTTGGTCAACCAGCGGGCGCAATTTGCATGTGCCGGGGTACCCGGAACGCGCGGGCCAAAAGCCACCTGGGTAGCAACAAACTGAAATGCGGAATCGGCATTAAACGGGATGGGCTGTAGTTTTTTTTCAATGGTTTTTGTTTGGCCCTTTCGTGCAGTACCTGTATTGTTTTCACAGGAGAACATCAGGATGGCCAGTAGAAGGGGAATGGTAGCTAACTTAAGGTGCATTTATCTAAAATAAGGTAGTTGTTTTGGCAAATGTTTCCGTAAAAATGAGTTCATTAAAGGCTTTGCGTATCCTGGGTTTTGCTTCGGCTTCGGCCATGTCAGCAGGAAGATCATCGGGATCCCCATAATATCCTACGGCCATCACCGAAATGGCCTGAAAGTCTTCTGGAATAGTAAATAACTCCCGTGCTTTTTCGGGATCGAACCCGCTCATCTGGTGCGAGTACAGCCCTTGATTAACAGCTTCGAGGGCAAGGTTAGCCACGGATTGTCCCAAATCATATTTAAAGGTTCCATTTCTGGTGCCGTTGTGAGAGAAAGTCCGTTTTGCCACATTGATGATTAAAACCGGTGCCTGGCCTGCCCATCGCTGATTCCAATCCCCCAAAGTTTCGAGTATTTTTTTATACGAAGGGTCGTTTTTTAAACCGATAATAAATCGCCAGGGTTGTTCATTAAATGCAGAAGCCGCCCAACGGGCTGCTTCAAAAAGGCTTTGCAGCTTTTCCGTTTCAACGGGTTTTGGCGAGAAAGCGCGCGGGCTCCAGCGTTCACGAGCATTGGTATGTATGTTGAATTGGGTAGGTGCGGTTTTTTTCATGTTTTTTTGCAAAATTAACCTTTTTGCAACAAATACGGGTTGAAGTTAACACTCGTTAATAATTGGCATGATGCCCATTTTGGATTAAAGTTCTTCTGATAGGTTTCTCAGCAAGATAATGGCTTCCTCTAAATGCTCGTTGGTTACGGCAGCATTGATGGTATCCAGATGTGCCCTGCTCATTCCATTGGAAGCGAGTTCATCCAGCAGGTCAAGGGCTTTTGGGTTCTTTTCTCTCAAATATCCCATCAATAAGAGGATGGTTTCTTTCGACATTTTTTCTGCTTTTTCACGGCTGGCGGAAGTTTTCTGAAAATGGTCTTCTAAGGATTTCGAAATGGTCATCAGTTTGTTCTCAAGCAAGTTCATCTCTTTTTCCAAGAGGTTTAAATCTTTGGTCAAAACTGCCTGCTCAACCAACTGCGATTGTTTGTATACATGATTGGCCGCGATATTCCCACTTTCTCCTTTCAATGTATGAATCATGAGATGCGCTTGCTCAAAATTACCCTGACCAATGAGTTGTCGCAAATGGGCGCAGGTTTGCTTATTGGAAGAAACAAATTTTTTCAGCATTTTTAAATAAAGGCCTTCATTGTTTCCGAACCTTCGAATACCGGAACGTGCATCCAGGTCCCCGATGGGAATACCGGGGAAATAGCTTCCGGATATATCAGAGAAGGGAATGGTTTTTAATTCAGGATCATTCCCGGGCGAAATCCATTTTAATAATTGTATAAAAAACGAATCCGGATCGATGGGTTTGGTAATGATGTCGTTAATTCCGGACTCATCACATTTTTTTCTGGTGGAACTTGTGGCGTCAGCCGTGATGGCGATGATCGGCACTTGTTTATCGTGTTTACGGATTTGAATGGATGCCTTGTATCCATCCATCACAGGCATATGCAAGTCCATCAAAATCAAGTCGAAATGCATTTTTAACGCTTTTTGTATGGCTATGGCGCCATTGTCCGCCAAGTGGACATTAACCCCAATGTTTTCAAGTAATTCAAATACTACCTGTTGGTTGATTTCATTGTCTTCAGCCAAAAGAACCCGACTTTTTGCCAGTTTTTTTATGGCGTTTTCAAGAATGGAGGATTTCTCGGTCTGGGATTCGGTGCATACTTTTAACAACCCGACTACGGCACCTATTTTTTCGATTACTACCGAAGGGATAAAAGGTTTGCTTAGGTATCCGTCGATGTTGGAAATGGTTTGCTCAAAGTTTTTCTTACTTTTTTCGGTGCCGGCAACCAGGATCGATTTCATTTGCGAAAAATGGGGATTTTCTTTGATGGCGATAATCGTGTCGAGTCCGCTCATACCGGTCAAATGCATGTCAATCAGCAACAAGTCCACTGGTTTTTTCTTGATGATGTTAAGTACTTCCTCTCCTGAAGTAGCTGTGATCACTTTTAGTGAGAATGAGTTAAGTATGTCAACGAGTGATTTCAGCGCGGAATGGTTATCATCGCACACCAGAATGTCGAGTTGTTTTAATGCTTCGGGAACTGATTGGCAAGGGAATGTATTTCCGGGTTGAACGCCCACCTTGCAGGTAAAATAAAAGGTACTGCCAACACCTGGTTCGCTTTCAAGCCAGATGCGGCCATCCATCATTTCAATAAGCAACTTGCTAATGCTGAGCCCAAGCCCGGTTCCACCAAATTTTCTGGTAATCGAGTTGTCGGCTTGTATAAATTCATCAAATAGGAGGGGAATGTGCTCTTCACTGATTCCAATTCCGGTATCTTTAACGGAGACCTGTAGATAACATTCGGTTTTGCTTATTTTTTCACCCAAATCAACCTGAATGACCACTTCGCCTGTAGAGGTGAATTTAATGGCATTGTTGCATAGATTCGTCAGCACCTGCCCTATTCGCAAAGGGTCGCCAATTAACTTTCGGGGAACATCCCGGGCAATGTTGATTACGAACTCCAGGTCTTTTTCATTTGCATTTTGTGCGTTTAGAGTCATGATTGAGCTGAGCACGATTTCGAGGTCGAAGCCTGTCTTTTCGAGTTGCATTTTATCGGCTTCAATTTTGGAGAAATCCAAAATGTCGTTGATTAAACCAAGAAGAGTTGCTGCCGAACGGTCAATTTTTTGCAAATAATCTTCCTGCTTCTCTGTCAGGGGAGTATTAAGTGCCAAATGGGTAAGGCCAACAACTGCGTTGAGTGGTGTGCGAATTTCGTGAGAAATGGTGGCTAAAAACTGACTTTTGGCATTGGTAGCTTGTTCAGCCAGTTGTACTGCATTTTTCAGTTCATTGGTCCGGTGGCGGACCATACCTTCGAGGACAGTTTTTTGTTTTTGAATGATGCTCACCCTCCACTTGATAATGAGCCAAATTCCAAGGATAAAAACCAAAATATACATAACAACGGACCACCAGGATAAATACCACGGCCATCTGATAACAAATGGGTATTTAATTGTTTCGCTCCAAACTCCCGCTTTTCCTGTGGCGCGCAGTAAAAATGTATAGTGGCCCGGGGTAATGTTGCGGTAGTCGGCAACATTCTCTTTACCCAACAAGCTCCATTCATCGTCAAATCCAATAAGTTTATACTGGTATTGCACCTGATGCGGTGCACCCCAGTCGGCGGCACAAAATTGAAAGGTAAGGTGGTTTATGTAAGAAGGAAGGCTTAAATCTGTAGGCAGGTTTGAAAAAGGCAGCACCTCACCAAAGCGGATTTCTGATTGGGAATATTCAGATGTGTTTGATTTTAACTCATCGAAAACATATGATTTATCGTTCAACAGAATGGCATTCAGTTGGGCATTTGGAGCGTTTTTGCTGAATTTATAAGTCTTTAAATCTAGCATCGAAAGCGCCTTGTCGGTTCCCCACCACATGCGGTTGTTTTGATCATGAAACACGGCATTGGTATAAAAATCAACCCCGATAAGCCCATCCATTTTGGTGTAATTTTGCATGACAAATGTGTCATTTATAAAATGTTCATTATTTGAACTTAAACTATCGGGAACCACGATCTGGGTAAGTCCTTTGATGGTTCCTGCCCAGATAGAATTGTTGTTGTCACATGAAAGTGAAAAAACATAATTGTTGCCCAACCCTTCTTCTGTGGTAATGGTTCTGAACGATTGTCCGTTAAAGGCACTTACCCCGCCACCATCTGTTCCAAACCACATCATGCCCTGATGATCCTGGATGATAGTCCATACCGTGTTGTTGGCAAGGCCCTGTTCAGTGGTAAAGTTTACAAGCGTGTCCTGAAATAAACGCGAAACCCCGCCATCCATGGTCCCAAACCAAACCGCTCCCGTTTTGTCTTCACAGATACTCAGTACTTTACTACTGCCAAGGCCATTTTTCTGATTGAGTGTATAGAACTTATGGCCATCGAATTTGGTGGCTCCTCCTTCACTTCCAAACCAAATATCACCCTTTTTATCTTGAATTACAGCCCTGACAATGTCATTCGGAAGCCCTTGTTCCGTTGAATAATTTGTAAATGTGATCAGGCCGCTTTTAAAATTTTCCCCATCCAATTTACTCACCCCACCTCCAAAAGTCGCAAACCAAAAATCACGATTCGAATCCTCGATCATTGAGGTTACAATGTCGTGCACCAGTCCCTGCTTGCTGTAGATATGCAAAAAAGTGCTGTTTTTGCTTGGAGGATTGGAGTCGTTTAAAATGAGCAAGCCATCTCCGAAAACACTAAACCAAAACCTGGTTTCTTTATCCTGAAAAATCGATAACACCAGGTTGTCGCTTAGTCCCTGTTCTTTGGTAAAGTGGACAAAACTGTTGAAATTAAAATGAGAAACACCACCGCCATCGGTTCCAATCCAAAGGTTCCCCTGGTCATCTTCAAATAAAGTACGCACGTAATCATCGTTTAAACCCTGCCCGGAATTATAACTTGAAAACGTAGTTCCATTAAACCGGGTGACACCGTTTCCAAAAGTTCCAAACCACAAGTTATCGTCATCATGGTCTTCAATAATCGACAAAATAGCGTTGCCACCTAATCCTTGATCGGTGTTGTAATTGGTACAAGTGACGCCATCAAATTTTGAAACGCCACCACCATTCGTTCCAAACCAAATATTGCCGAGGTGGTCTTGTGCGATGGTCAGGATGTAATCTGAAGCAAGGCCGTCCGCTGAAGTAAACGTCACAAATGAGGTTCCATCAAACCTGGTAGCGCCTTTGTTGGTTCCAAACCAAATATTGTTGTTGTTGTCTTCAAATACGGATACAACATTGTTTCCGGCGAGGCCTTGATTGGTTGTGTAAGTAACTAAAGTTGCTCCATCAAAACGTGAAACACCATTGGTGGTACCAAACCAAATATTCCCTATATGATCTTCCATGAGGGCCAGGATGGTATTTGAGGGCATCCCTTGTCTTTTGGTGTACCGTGTAATTTTTTTACCATCGAAATAATCGGCACCACCGCCATGCGTGCCGATCCAGAAATGGTCATTTCTGTCTTTAATTAGTGAAAGTATCATGTCCGACGAAAGTCCGCACTGCATGGTGTATTGGTTAAAAAACGAACCGTTGTATGATATGAGCCCCCCGGTGTGAGTTCCGAACCACATGGTACCATTTTTATCTTCCGTAATGACCCTGACGTATGAATTGGGCAATTCCTGATCAGCATCTAAAAAACTCAGGTCGAACAGCGCATTTTCTTTATATCTAAAGGGCAAGGCTGCAAAATGCTTTGGCTGTTGGGCAAATATCCTGATGGGAGGGAAAATGGAATCTTCGTGCTGAAAAGTGACCAGACCGCTTTCAAGTGCTTTTTTATCAAATAGGGCAAGGCTATCCATACTCATTTCCAACTCCCCCGGCACCAATGTTACTGTCGGGGGCTCAAAAAGTGTTGTGTTAGCAGCCGATAGTTTCGATTTCGAGACTTGGGTGAAAACAGGTGCTTTGCTCTTCACAGGCTGATCGCCTGCAATCTTTTGTTCAATGGTTTGAGGGAGGAACGAAATTCCCGGCGTAACTTCCGTAAGCACATTGAAACCAATCGTTTCACATTTTTCACCTGATAAGACATTTGGTTGTTTCAGCCCATTTTCACCAGGAACACTAACGAAAAGCAAATCGTTTATTCCCGGAATCAGTACCGGTTTTTTTTCGGATAAAAGATTTGACAGCTGCTGAATCTTTTCATTTTTCTGTTGGATTTTGGTTTCGCCGCAACTTTGAAGAATTAAAAAGATGCCTATAAGAAAAGTAAAAAAGGTATTTAATGTTCTCATACCCGCAACTTTATGAAGAGAAATAGGTTAAAAGAGTTTGTTAAATGATGAGGTAAATATACATTAATTGTTTAATAAAGCAGTAATTTTATTTTTGGTTGAAAAACATGCACATGAAAAGGCGGATGCTTTTGACCCTGATAACCATCATCTCCGGTGTTGGAGCATGATCAATCACAATGAGGTATCTTGTAACAAACCGTGTTTGTAAAAGTAAGCACTAGAAAATCATGGTAAAATTTGCCCCTTCGCCGGGTTTGGAACGAACGCTGATAGTTCCTTTGTGCATTTGCATGATCTGGCGTGAAAGGCTCAGACCAATACCCGAACCACTTTTCTTTGATGTGAAAAAAGGCATGAAAATTTTGTCCAGGATATCCTGGTTAATTCCTTTTCCGTTATCGGCTACCTCAATGGTGATCCTGTTATTCAGATTAACAGATGCCACAATGGTGATCTGGGGTTTATCGACCTCGGCTACAGCATCTAAGGCATTCAGTATTAAATTAATCAACACCTGATCGATTAAATCCGGATCGGCTAGTATTTTCAGGTCCTGGGGAAAGATACGTGTGGTGCATTTAATGTTGAGTTGCTCAATCTTTGGGTTCATCAGCTCCATGGTGCTGTCGAACAGGGTGCTTGCCTTAAAATATCGAAAATGAGGTTTTGGTATCCGGGTAAGGTTGCGGTATAATTCTACGAAGTTTAACAGCCCTTTGCCCCGGTTCTCGATGGTTGCCACTGCCTGTGTAACGCTTTCAATGTCTTCGGCTTCCTGTTCGTCACGTGGAGGATAGTTGTCTCTTCTCTCTTCCAGAATCTCTTTAATGGTGGCAGCCAGGGAGGAGATGGGCGTGATGGAGTTCATGATTTCATGGGTCAGCACACGGATCAGTTTTTGCCACGATTCAATTTCCTTTTGTTCCAACTCTGGATGGATATCCTGAAACGAAACCAATATATATTCCTCACCACGCATTTTAAATTCGGTGGCATGCATCGAAAGTTGCAGCAGTTCATCGTTTACAAATAGTTTAAAAAGGGTTTTGTCGCCTGCCCTCATAGAGAGTAACTTTTCAGGAAGCTCTTCCGAAACTTCCTTCAGGTGACTGATCTTTCTAAGCCGGTTAATCTGTAACAGATGTTTTACGGCGTTGTTAAAAACATCCACATTTCCATCGCGTTTAAACACGATGATGCCTATGCTCACATGTTGAATTACAGTGAGAAGATAATTAAAGTGTTCTTCCTTTTCGGTTTTGTTTTTATTGAAGGCTGCAATCACCTGGTTGAATTCGTTGTTTAATCCTTCAAAACTTTTCCCCAGCTCGTTTTCCGAAAAGGAGGTGGAGAAATCGGCATGCCGGATAGATTCAAAAAAACGGGATAGTTTCCGGTTTGTTTGTTCCGTGTAGCGGATGAGCGAAATCACCTGCGCGATGCTGATCACGATTAAAATGAGGGTGCTTACCAGGTAAGCCGGTTTTTGAAATAGATAAAAGATAAAGAAAAGGGTTATGGCCATTATCACCACCCTGAAAATGATCTGTATTCTAAAGCGTTTATAAACCATATTTCTCGATTCTTCTGTATAAGGAGGCACGTGTCAGCCCCAACTCCTTGGCTGCCCGGCTGATATTTCCCCCATGTTTATCAATTACTTTTCGTACCAAAACCCTTTCCACTTCTTCCAGGTTCAAATTATCGGCATTAAAATTGTCCGATGGCCTGTCGTCATTTTCGCTAACAAAGAAGTCGTGTGGTTCAAGGATGGTGTTTTCGCTCAAAATTACAGCACGTTCAACGGCATGTTGCAGTTCGCGGATGTTACCAGGCCAATCGTGTATTTGAAGCCGTTTTAATGTGCCGGCATTGATGCGCTTTTTTGCTACCTTGTACTTATTGCAATACGTATCAATGTAGAATTCTACCAGGGGTTCAATGTCTTCGAGTCGTTCGCGTAAGGGAGGCAACTTGATTTCGACCGTGTTGATGCGATACAGTAAATCCTGTCTGAATTTATTTTCACTTACCATTTGGTAGAGTGGCATGTTGGTGGCACATATGAGCCTGACGTTGATAGGTATTTCTTTGTTTGAACCCAGACGCACCACCTTACGGCTTTGAAGTACACTCAATAATTTTGATTGCAGGTTTTGGCTTAAATTGCCAATTTCATCCAGAAAAATAGTGCCTCCTGTAGCCGCTTCAAAACGTCCGGCACGGTCTTCTTTGGCATCGGTGAAAGCGCCTTTTTTATAACCAAACAACTCGCTCTCGAACAGGCTCTCGGTAATGGCTCCCAAATCTACATTAATAAAGATTTTATCTTTTCGCTTGGAGGCTCGGTGAATGGCCCTTGCAACCACCTCTTTCCCGGTGCCGTTTTCGCCAAGTATCAACACGTTAGCATCCGTTCCAGCCACACGATAGGCCATTTTCATTACCTTTTGCATGGCAGGAGAGTTTCCTATTAAATTGCTGTACGCCTGATCCTGATCTGCGATCAGCATTTTTTGCGTCGATCGCAGGCTCTGTAATTCAACCTTTGATTCGCGTACACGAAGCGAGGTTTCAAGGGTGGCCAAAAGTTTTCTATTTTCCCAGGGTTTCAGGATGAAATTTGTTGCCCCTTCTTTTATTCCCTGCACGGCCAATTCGATATCACCATATCCGGTTATAAAAATGACCGTAGCGGCCGGATCCTGTTCAAGTATCACATTCAGCCAATGAAACCCTTCCTGTCCGCTGGTGGCATCGCGTGAAAAATTCATGTCGAGCAAAATAAGGTCGAATACTTCGTTTTTCAGGATGTCGGGTAGGTTTGCAGGGTTCTTTTCGGTGTGGACAATTTCAATATGTTGTCGTAAAAACATTTTGGCGGCCAGCAAAATGTCAGCATCATCGTCAACAATCAATACACGGGCTTTTATTTTTGCCATTTTAGTTTCGAGTTAATAGGGTAAAATTTAACCAGTTAAAAGTAAACATATTTTGTCCACCTTTGCACAACAATATGGACGATTTCGGACATAAAAAGTTACACGATTGCGGAAATATTTTATTATAATGCTGTTGTACAGTAATATAGGTTGCGTGGCATAGAATTAGTTAAAGTTTGTTAATTTGAAAAAAGGATCGACAATAAAGAGCATGAATATAATAGAAACCAGTGGCCTTGAGAAGATTTTTCAGGCAGAATCGGTAGAAACAATCGCCTTGCGCAACATCAACTTCAATGTAAAAGAGGGTGATTTTGTCGCGGTAATGGGTCCTTCCGGATGCGGGAAAACCACATTGCTTAATATTCTGGGAATGATTGATAATTGGAATACCGGCTCCTATTTCCTGTTGGGTCAGGACGTTGCCAAACTTAAAGAAAAGCAGCGGACCATCCTTCGGAAAAACCACATTGGGTTTGTGTTTCAAAATTTTAACCTGATAGAGGAACTAACGGTTTATGAAAATGTTGAGTTACCTCTTCAGTACCTTGGGTGGAAGAAAAAAGCCCGTCAGGAGCGTGTTACAGCTTTGTTGGAAAAGATGCAGATTGCCCATCGAAGCAATATGTTCCCTTTGCAGCTTTCGGGGGGACAGCAGCAGCGAGTTGCGGTGGCTCGTGCCGTGGTGGCAAACCCACCCTTGATATTGGCGGATGAGCCCACAGGAAACCTCGATAGCATGCATGGTGAAGAAGTGATGAACCTACTCGATGCCTTAAATAAAGAAGGGACCACCATCATCATGGTCACCCACTCACAACGCGATGCCGCTTTTAGCCGGCGCGTAGTGCACCTGTTCGATGGCCAGATTATCAACGAAAACCTGAACAAACTCGATTAAACAGTTTATGACCGGAAACTATTTTAAGGTTGGAATCAGGGTGCTGGTTCGGCAAAAAGGCTATACATTACTCAATGTAGCAGGCTTGATGCTGGGTATAGCAGTTTTTGTCTTTATTTACCTCTTCATCGAAAGCGAAATCAGGTATGACCGGTTTTGGTCAGATAATGAAAAAATTTACCGGATTACAAATGAATACTCCCTGGAGGGGAAATCGGAAAAAATCGCCTTGACCCCCTTTCGGCTGGCCAGCGATTTACGCAATGAATTTCAGGGAGTTGAGGAAGCAACCAACTTATTTTTTACCGATCCTGCAGATGAAAATGATGTGTCGACAATTACCTGGAATGGGGAGGTCTTCGAAATACCCGACATTAGTCTGGCAGATGGCAGTTTTTTCAGGATATTTGATTATCATTTTCTGGAAGGAAACCGTGATTCGGCATTGCTGAAACCCAATTCAATCGTAATCAATTCAACCACAGCTAAAAAAATATTTGGCAATAAATCTGCAATTGGAAACAAGCTTCGCACCAACCTGCGTGAATACCTGGTTACGGGAGTCATCGACATAAGACAAAAGCAGTCGCATCTAAATTTTGATGCCATTGTTTCGGTTTCTTCATTAAATGAAAAGGAACTAAAAATCCTGGAACATGATTATTTCTGGATGACCTGTTATACCTATGTAAAGCTTGCAGACACTGTTAATCCGGATGATTTTGAATACCGTTTCAATGAGTTTGAGCGCGTGGGTGAAGCCGCGTTTATACAGGAGGAAGAACTGAATATGGTTGGGAGTATGAAGTATTTTCTCGAGTCGGTTTCCCTTGTACATTTCAATTCGGGCCTGATGTACGATTCACCTACCAACGTGGATGTGGGAGCTCTCTATGTCTTTGCGGTGATCGCCTTGTTCATCTTACTGACGGCTTCTATCAACTATATCAACCTGGCCACAGCACGATCGTTAAAGCGCTCACGCGAAATTGGCATGCGCAAGGTTCTGGGTGCCTTACCCAGGCAACTGGCATTTCAATATATCGTCGAATCGCTGATTATCACGCTGATTGCCTTTGTTTTAGCACTTGCATTGGTTGAATGGTTAATGCCGCAGTTTAATCAATTGGTAGATAAAAACCTGAGTTTATTGGATAGCCTTGTTTCATGGGAAATTTTTCCTTTCGGGATAGTCCTGTTAGCACTTTTATCGATACTTTCAATAATTGGAGGTAGTTTTCCGGCTTTCGTACTCAATTCGTTCAAACCTGCCCACGTGTTAAAAGGGACGTCTTTTTCATCGGGGAAATTTGGAAAACAACAGTTTACGGCCGGCATCATGAGGCATTTTCTGGTCATTATCCAATACATGGTGTCAATCGGTATGATCATGGCTACCATCATTGTTTATTCACAAATCAATTTCCTGAAAAATCATGAATTGGGTTTTGATGCAGAGAATGTATATGTGATCAATGTTCCCCGCGATACCAATTTCCGGCAGCATATTAATCAAACCATGGATCTGTTGGCAAATCATGGTTCCATTCTGGAGGTGTCATCAACTCAAAACGTACCGGGATATACAGAAGGCAAAATGCTTTTTCAAGTGGGTGATACCAATGCAATTCCGGTGCAGACCATTAATTATTTTGGGGTTGGATATGGGTTTTTCAGGTTAATGAATATTCCATTGATCAGCGGTCGGTATTTTAATGACTTCCCCAGCGATGATACCGCTACCGGATTTATCATAAATGAAGCTGCTGTTGAATTTTTAGGCCTCGATACCGTGGTTGGGGTTCCGTTTAATTATGCAGGAAAAAAAGGAGGCAAAATTGTGGGTGTCGTCAGAAATTTCAACTCATCCTCTTTACATCGGGAGGTGGATCCCATGGTGTTTCTGCTTACTCCGAATGTGTCACGGTATATCATGGTAAAGGCTGCTCCCGGCAGACTTGAAGAAGCCGAATTGCACATCAGCGACACCTGGAAAAGAGTCACTTCAGGAGGTACTTTACACATGATTTCCTTGCAGTCGAAGATCGGTAGTTTGTACAGTGGGGATAAAAAAATGCTCAACCTGTTTTTTTACTTTTCGTTGTTTGTGGTTTTTATCTCCAGTCTGGGCCTTTATGGCCTCTCCTCTTTCCTCATTCAACAGCGCACACGCGAAATTGGCATTCGAAAGGTATTGGGAGGATCTGAAAAACAATTAATTACCATGTTGGCCCTGGGTTATCTGAAATTGGTTTTTTTGTCAGGCCTGATTGCAACACCCATTGTATATTTTTTGATGAATAAGTGGCTTGAAGGTTTTGCCTACCACATTTCTATTCATGTAGGGTATTTTATTGTGAGTATTCTAGTTGCCTTGTTGGTCGCACTTTTCACGGTACTGGTGCGCTCAGTAAAAGTGGTGAATGAAAATCCGTCCGTTGCGCTCAAGGTACAATAAGATGTAATTTTAACTGCCCTCTTAAATTTAAAAAAAGCCTGATCGACAGATTAGGCTTTCATTAAATAAATCGGCCTCCAAAGAAACCTATCTGGATAATTTATTTTTCTCCATTTCAGCACGTTCCGATTTTTCCATGTAGTGGTTCACCACCAGTCCGATACCGCCAAAAAGGAATATCATCGAAAAGTAGGATTCCTCTTCGCCCATAACAGTCAGGTGTTTCATCAGGCCGCCAAGAATAATGCCTATAGCCAATCCGATAAACAGCAAACCAAATTTAAGTGCCATAAATGATTGATCCTTAACAGGATCTATAAAACGGGTGGCATCCACACCCTTTTCCAAAAGAGCCATCCGTTCTTTTTTCCTGACCAACAGGAAAATAACAGCATAAACAAAGCCAAAAATGATGGCGAGTACAAATACAGGAATCAGGTCTTCCATAGTTTTAAATTTTATGTTAATTTTTTTGATGTCATTCTTTTGGACGCAACTTTTAAACCCTGGTTACAAACAAAATGGACATTTTTGGAAACTGATTATTGATTTGAGGAGGAAGTTTGGTGTATTATAATTTTATTTATATTTGGTCGCTCTTGGATTTAGTATGCAGAAATCACAAAAAATAGGACACAAAAAAGTATTTCTCAACGTCAAAAGGCGTGATGCTTTTGATGCATTTTACTAAGTTTTACTGCCTGGCAGAAAAAAAAGTAAAATGTTTTATTAAATACTACTAAACCATGAAATTACCCTTTTCAGAATCGTACAAAATTAAAATGGTGGAACCTATCCACCGCAGTACCCGTGAACAACGCGAACAATGGATCAAAGACGCGAAATACAACCTGTTTAACCTGCGCAGCGACCAGGTATTTATCGACCTGCTTACTGATTCCGGAACCGGAGCCATGAGCCAGATGCAGTGGTCGGAAATGATGCTGGGCGATGAAAGTTATGCCGGTGCCACATCCTATTTTAAAATACAAAAAGCCATCAAAGAAATCACCGGTTTTGAGTACTTTTTGCCCACGCACCAGGGTCGTGCTGCCGAGAATGTACTGTTTTCCACCATCATCAAAGAAGGTGATATTGTTCCCGGCAATTCCCATTTCGATACCACCAAAGGTCACATCGAATTCCGAAAGGCCCATGCCATCGACTGTACCATTGACGAAGCCTTCATCACAACCCTCGACCATCCTTTTAAAGGGGATGTCGATTTGCATAAACTGGAGAAAGTGCTTAAAGCCTATCCGGCAAGCCAAATTCCGGTCATTATTATCACCATCACCTGTAATTCTTCGGGTGGGCAACCTGTTTCGATGAAGAACATGCGGGAGGTAAAGAAAATGGCCGATCAATATGGTATTTCCGTGTTTTTCGATTCGGCCCGGTTTGCCGAAAACGCCTATTTCATCAAAATAAGGGAAGAAGGCTATCGCGACAAATCCATCCGCGAAATTGTACGCGAAATGTTCTCCTATGCCGATGGAATGACCATGAGCAGTAAAAAAGACGCCATTGTCAACATGGGCGGGTTTATCGGTTTCAACAGCAAGGAACTTTTTGACCGGGCCACCATGTACAACATACTTTTTGAAGGGTACATTTCCTATGGTGGCATGTCGGGACGCGATATGAATGCTTTGGCACAGGGCCTTTACGAAGGTACTGAGTTCGATTACCTTGAAACCCGGATCAAACAGGTTGCCTATTTAGGTGGCCTGCTAAAAGATTATGGAATTCCTATCCAATATCCATTTGGCGGGCATGCCATTTTCGTGGATGCCAAACGTTTTTTGCCTCATCTGCCTAAAGAAGAGTATGTTGCTCAAACACTGGCTATCGAATTATACATCGAAGGTGGAGTGCGTGGGGTGGAGATAGGCACCTTGCTGGCAGATCGCGATCCGGGAACCGGCTTAAATCGCTACCCGGATCTGGAATTGATGCGCCTGGCCATTCCAAGAAGGGTTTATACCAATAACCACATGGATTATATCGCCGCAGCCTTGATCAATGTGTTCGATCGCAGGGATAAAATTACCAAAGGATTTACGATCGTGAAAGAAGCCCCAATCCTTCGTCACTTTACCGTGGAGCTGGAGAAAGCTTAAGTGTATGGGACTTCGGTAATTTTAATGCCAACCAATTTTGGATTGCGGGTTCGTTTGTTTGCCATTTATTCTAAAGTGATTTCCGCTTCAAATTGGATTCTCATTTTATACTTTGACCTAAAATATTGTCGTTGTTCAGCGTTTGAAATATGAAATGCAGGAAACTGATTTCTTCTATTAGCGACAATTGCTTTCCGTTTTTGAAAACTGTAATAATGATTGGGGATTTCATCAATCATTATTTTTGCAATATTTTCTATCTGAGATAGTCCTTCTGCTTGCCATGAATCTCTTTTGTTCTTTAGTTCTACAAACAAAAGCGTTGAATTATATGTAAGCATGCAATCACAACGACTATCCATTTCTCCATTTTCTCTAAAAACATCAATACAGTTGTCAATGGCGGTAAAACAAACTGTCTTGCCTCCATTATTCATAATGGAAGCATTCCATGCAGAATCATCAGTTAGTTTTATTTTTGCTGGTGTTTTGTCCTCTGCGTCAAACAAGCCAAATTTCTTTTCACTTGTTGTTTTTTGACAAACAGCCTTAAAGAAATCTACTCTCATAATTCTTCTTCAATTTCTAATAGTAAGTCAAATAAACGATTGCTTTCTGCAAGTGATTGGTTCAAATAGTTTATATCCGAAGGAATACCTTCGTAATTTCCAAGCTTCTTAATTGAACCATCACCTTCGTCAAATTCGTAAATAACTAGATCGTTTGCCTTTACTGTAGATGACATAGGGACAATTTCATTTGTTTGTGAGAATTCAGGGTCGCTTAGTTTAAATTTTTTATCCGTTAATGTTTTATAAATACTTTCGGCTTTTATACAAAGAGTTAAATAATTAATTATATATGGGCTATGCGTTGTCATCAATAACTCATTACCCTTATTCATATTTACAAATTCTAAAAGGATATTTACAATTTGGCGTTGTGAACTTGGAAATAAATTTTGCTCTGGTTCTTCAACTATGTTTATAAAACAAGAAGATTTGAAACGAGAAGATAAATATTCAAGAGATGCTTTTTTAACCTCCTCGGATAAATTTGGATTGGAATAAATTTTCTCAATTTCTTCTCGTATCCTTTTTCCTTCTTCAATACTTATTTCTTTAACTGTAGAATCAGTTTCTTTCTCTAAAGAATGAGACAAATAATTTGTTACAATGAAGAGTGGAACAAAGGATTGAAAGCCACTCGATGCTTCCGAAAGTTTTATTTTGTAATCTTCGCCGATTATCCAAGATAATTTATTAAGCTTTTGATATTCAAATTTTGCATTATTTATTGGCAAATCTATATGACCTTTTAAATCTTCAATTGCGTCAATAAATTCATCGGAAAATGTATATAAGGTACTCGGAAGCCCTTTTAAATTACGAACATTTTTTACCGAACTAACGAAATTTCTTTCAGATGGCACATACATTATCTTAGGAAAGGAATATCCATTGTCTTTGTTTTTGCTAACAAGTACATTTCCCAATTCATATAAAATAGAATATGCTTTTCCTTTATACTCAATTCTGGTATTTTCTTTAAAATAACTCTGGATATTCTGATACGAACAATGTTTTGCAAATCTGTTGTAAACAGTTAAGTCCTTTTCTTTAAAATCACCTCGCACCAATGCCTTCTCAATCCATGTCATTGTAGAAATCAACTTCGCTACCGTGCTTTTGCCTGAGCCTTGATTGCCAATAAAAACAGTAACTTTTTTTACGTCAAGCCAGCCATCATTTTCTTGATAGCCTTCTTTGATGGGGCCGAAATTCCTTATTCTTATTTTA
>PCUL01000047.1:885-1027 GCA_002771745.1 Bacteroidetes bacterium CG18_big_fil_WC_8_21_14_2_50_41_14 | reverse complement strand
TATGGGGCAGTTTAACGGATCACATGACAAAGTTGTGGGGAACGATATAAAATTGAATCTTTGTTCTAAACAAATAGAGATGCTATGACAATGTTAAATGATCATTACCAGTGCTTAATTCAACTTATATTACCACAAGAGA
>PCUL01000047.1:0-865 GCA_002771745.1 Bacteroidetes bacterium CG18_big_fil_WC_8_21_14_2_50_41_14 | reverse complement strand
ACCAATTTGGTTATTGAAGATCGTTCAGTTGGTGTTTACCTTGATGAACGAGATATTAAACCGACAGGTTATTCAGACAAGAAACTTACCTCAAAAGGGTTTCATTCAGAGTCTATCATTCAAGACTTTCCTATTCGGAACAAGGCCGTATTTTTACATGTTAGGCGACGCAGATGGCTTGTGGAACCGGGAGGGGAAGTGGTTAGCAGGGATTGGGATTCGGTTGCTGAAGGCACGCGTTACACAAAGAGTTTCGCGGATTTTTTAAAAGGTATTCTTGGACAATTACCCCATTAGCAGTAATAGCCTGGAGAAGTTTTTCTACGTCGATGGCAACCAATTGGGGCAACAATACAAGGAATATTTGAGTGAATACAAAACCTGGGATCAGAAGGAACATGCCTCTGAGTGGATTCTTTTTCCAGATAATATTGGTCCATATTTGAGCCTGGATGAAACGGCTCTTTCCAACGGAGAACTGTATACTGTTATGACTAGCAAGGACGGGAAAGGGAAGAAAGGAACCCTGATTGCCATGGTCGAAGGAACCGAAGCAGACAAGGTAATTGCTGTTATAAACCGTATTCCGAAGAAGGACAGGGAGCTTGTAAAAGAAGTTACACTGGATATGGCCGGATCAATGAATAAGATTGCAAAAAGGTGCTTCCCCTGCGCTTCAAGGGTAACAGATCGGTTTCATGTCCAAAAACTGGCTTATGAAGCACTTCAGGAAATGCGCATTGCTCACCGTTGGGATGCAATCAATGAAGAGACAAATGCGATAGAAAATGCAAAACTGGACAATAAAAAATATGTCGCGCCTACATTTAGTAATAGTGACACAAAAAAACAACTGCTTGCCCGT
>PCUL01000051.1 GCA_002771745.1 Bacteroidetes bacterium CG18_big_fil_WC_8_21_14_2_50_41_14 | reverse complement strand
CATTGATCAGGTGAGTTGATTTACAGGCAATGGGTGATGTTTGCATCACTGCCTGTTTTTTTTGGGCTCAACTGAGCCTTAAATCCTATTATGTTATATGCCGCTTTTCTTTGTCCACCTGTATTTACTTCCATATTCTTTGTCGTCTGTAACAATTTCATAGTTAATTTCTTCTCTGTCCTTAACCAAATAATATTGAATTAAATCTGAATATTGGCTGTTTGAGTAAAATTTAAGTTCGTTTTTATCTGTCCAAGTTCCGTAAAGTACATAGTCAGATTGCATATCGGCAATTAAATAGTTTCCATATTTTGGTATTTGTCCGCCAACTGGAATTACAGAAATGTGAATAAAATTCACGTTACTTCTGTCTTTCAAGTAGCGATATGCAACGAGTTCAAATTGTCCATTTGGTGATACTTCTCGATGTTCGATTACTTGTCGGTCATCTTTGTCAATGTAGTCTAAAGCAGAAACGTTTACCTTAATTCCATTGACTTCAATATCTTTAAGTTCAATTTGGTCTCCTGTCCTTAATGATGGTAAAATGTCAAATTGAGCAGAAACATTTTCACTATCGATCCACTTAATTCTTGTCAAAGTATTCGGTATCGTAAATTCTCTAAGGTTTTTTGTTGTGTCAGATAATTTCAAAACTACAGTTCCTGCTTGTCCATAACCAAATGCTCCCAAGTCTATACTGTAACTTATCAAGAGCTTTGAACTGTCAGGTGAAACTTGTCTGTCATTTTCCACATAGTCTTGGTCAGTCATAAAAACTTCTTCTTTCCTGTCGTAAAGATTACAAGAGGATAGAATTGCTAATATCAATATGATTATTGTCTTTCTCACGGTTTCTTTTCAAGTGGCATATAACGAGTGGATAAACTCACCTCTAGCAGTTATTTATCTATTACCTTTTTTTTTAACTTCTTTATAATTAATAACATAACCATTTTCAATCGTTTATAAGTAGTTAAATCGGTTTCTTTCTTCCTCTTGTAAATGGATCA
>PCUL01000122.1:29757-32292 GCA_002771745.1 Bacteroidetes bacterium CG18_big_fil_WC_8_21_14_2_50_41_14 | reverse complement strand
TGGTAAGGATTGATGTAGGGGGTGATGAGGTTGTAGTTGAAAAGCCCTATTAAACCATCTTTAAAATGATCAAATTCAGCATAATAGCTGGTAACGGGTAAGTCAACAAACAGAAAAGTATTGTTGGCACTTAAAGGTGAATACTGCAACAATTGAGCCGGCGTTTCGCCAAATTTGTTTACATCGAACTTGGTTTGCACATAGATGTTGCCATCGTAAGGATTATTAAAAAAGGCAGCTATTTGGCCATTATAATGTCCTATTTCAGTTATTTCATGTGTGGAACCGGCCTCTTTTAATATGCGATAAAACCGTGCCACACGGTCGTTGGCATATGCTCCAAGTGGTGGAATGGTGGTAGTTTGGTCAGAAAACCCAAAAAGGCTGTTCGCATGTTGATTGTAAACAATTTCGTTAAAATAAATTGTATCGTTAATTTCCACCCAGATATTGTCCGTGCAATCGTAACCTGAAAGGTTGTGGGAATTGATGTAAAGATAACCCTGATAGCCTTCGGGAGGGTTGATGATTTCAGGACAAATGATGGTCCTGGGATAATCGAGTCCTGTTTTCAATAGGGACACATCGCCAGTTTCAGAAACCGACAATAAGATTCCTTCGTTAAGCCCATTTTCACAGGTGTTTTTCATTGATAAATACGGCTCCAACAAAATAGGGGTATTGGTAATTGTAGCATACACTAATTTATTATATGGATTGTAACAAAAATCCGCGTTGAAATTTTTATACCACTCCTGCGAAAGTTGGTTAATACTGCTTCCCTTAATGAGGCTATATGTAGTGGCATCAAACACCATGATGGAAGGGTGCGTGTTTCTGGAATTGGCCAGGACATATAATTGATTGGTGGGGGAAACAAACATTTCAGTAAGGTAATTGCTGAAGTTTACAACAATATCCTGATCAAAGGTGTTATCAGGGTTTAACACTTTTATATTACCTCCATTTTCTTTGTTGCCGGAAATAAGCACCTGCCCGCGAAATGGGTTGTACACCATATCGCCAATGGGAAAGTCCAGTTCAATGAAAGTTTCCACCTGCCCGTTCCCATTATCCGCATTCAGGTCATAAATAAAAAAACCTGAATTATTTGTGTTGAGCGTATTAAAAAAATACAACTTGTTGTTGGAAGGATTGTAAACCGATTGAAAAACAGGCATTCCACATTGTTGCTTTGTAGCAGGCGTGGTTTCCACATGATAGAAACCATTTAATGTAAGACTGATGAAAAAAGTATGATCGGATGACTGTATGCCATTCATAAAAAATCCTCCAGATTTGTCGATAACTTGCGTAAAAGCATAAGGAGGATCTATGCCTGTTTCTGTTACATGAATGATTTCGTTCTTTTTCCCGATATAAAAATCGCCGTTTTGACCTGGTATTATCTTCAGGGGATAATTATAATCGTATTGTTCATCATATTGGGGGTAAGCATTGGTTTGCAAATTCCATCCATATTGTGGAACAAACACACCCTGATTAAATGAATAAAAAGCAACATCTGCATTTGCCACATTGGTGTCATTACTATTTACTATATCGTTGGCATAGGTCAATACCAGGTTATTGCTGCTATTAATAAACGCTGCATCTATCACCCTCTTGCTTGGTGCTATAACAGAATCGCAGGTAAATGACAGGTTATCCCCATCAATAACATAAAATTTAATAGGGTATCCATCCGGTTCAACACCACTTCCCGGCAACCTGTAGGGAAAGGCCAAAATTTTATGAACCCCGCTTTTTTTAACCGTGAGCAGTTTTCCTATTTTAGCGGCAGAAACAGCAATGGAGGTGATGGAGTCAACCGGATTTACCGGGTTACCGGTAATCTCCCATTCTTCAATCCTGTGCATCCGTGCAATATAAAACTTATTGTTGTTGGTTTGATTGCTTAGGTTATGGTTAAACTCTATTTCAATTGCCTGTGAATTATAGCCATCACCTCCCTGCCCGGTAGAAATGGCTCGTTTAAATTCATCGTGTATCAAGGATAGTGCTCCTGACAATATATTCACCTGATAAATGGCAAAATAGGAATCCGACATATGAAAACTACCTGTTGTATTAATTACGTCCCGCCCACTGAAAAGCGTATAAAGTCTGTTGTGTACCGGATCGTACTTAAGAATAACCCTGCCGCTTGAAATTTTAAAATGGTCAATTGTGGCAGGTCTGGCAGCTAGAGTAGTAGTTTGAAACAGGTTTGTTCCTGCTGTTTTTATGCTGATTAAATTCAAATCGGGGGTAATGGTATAAATTAAATCCATTTCCTGGTTTATGGCAAAAGTTTGTCTTGAAGGAGAGTAAAAATTATAATTAAAATAAGGGGGTGAATATTTACCAAAGATTTTGGAAGTATTGCTATTTTCAAACAAATTGATGGTGGTAACCAGATGTTGGTCGTTGGCATCATAAACAAAGATTTTGTGTTGTGCTTGTAGAAAAAGATAGCCATTCGACTCCATGATGTCAAAGGCAAAACCACCCGTTTCTTCGGGAAGTGCAATG
>PCUL01000122.1:10797-29743 GCA_002771745.1 Bacteroidetes bacterium CG18_big_fil_WC_8_21_14_2_50_41_14 | reverse complement strand
TGTTTTTTTTCATTATTAATCGGTTTTAGGTAAATTATTGAAATGTTTGTAAAATATATTTAATGATGAGTTTTGTATAATCAGACTTGTATTAATACCTAATATCTACGAAGGTACGAATTGAAAATTGGTTTGTCAATTGGCGGAGCATCTTAGTTGATAATTGGCCTGAATGTATAATGTTATCCATTTGTATACGTGTATTTTACTTCTTAATTTAGAATAAATACGAATACGTCTATTGCCTCATTAATGCTGATTAAACTTAGAATTTCCTATTATCAAAAAAAATGCATCCAATCATCACCAAATTGCCCTCAACACTTTCCCCTCTCTTTCAATCCATTTTATTACTTTTGCCACTTAACTTTACATGAAACTACCTATGAAAAAATTGATTTTTGTATTCACCTTATTTTTAAGCATTCAACTGATGGCTCAAACACAAAAACCCGAAACACTGGTGGTTATCCATACCTCGATGGGTGATATTACCGCCAAACTTTACAACGATACACCTCAACACCGCGATAACTTTATCAAACTGGTGAAAGAAGGATGGTACAATGGTTCGCCTTTTCACAGGGTTATCAGCCAGTTTATGATACAGGGTGGCGGCAATGCCAACGGGAAAACAGATCCCGGCTACACAGTACCTGCAGAGTTTTTACCCAACCATTTCCATAAAAAAGGGGCATTGTCGGCTGCACGCATGGGCGATCAGGTAAATCCAAAGAAAGCGTCCTCAGGGTCGCAATTTTATATTGTACAAGGTCAGGTAGTCCCTCCTGCCTCTCTTCAGCAATTCTCAGCCAGGTCAGGCGTCACCTATACCGAAGAACAAAAAACGGCCTATTCAACCATTGGGGGGACTCCTCACCTGGATGGAGGCTACACCGTTTTTGGCGAAGTTGTTGACGGCATGGAGGTGATTGACAAAATTGCTTCCGTAAAAACCGGCCCCGGCGATGTTCCTGTGGTGCCTGTGACCATGACCATCGAAATCCTGGAGTAATTTCAGGAAAAATTAATACCTCACTTCGTTTCCGATGAAAGAAAAAATCTCAGCACTGCTGTCGCAAATCGAGGCCTTTAATGCTTCCAATCTGGAAGAACTGGAAGCCTTCAGAATTAAATATTTAAGCAAGAAAGGACTGATCCCTGCACTATTCGATGATTTTAAAACAGTACCCGCAGAACACCGCAAGGCAATGGGGCAGTTGCTTAACACCTTAAAGAATGCAGCTCAGGAACGGATTGTCGCTTTGCGCGAAAAACTGGAGGTAGCCACCATAGAAACCAAATCGGACAAAGACCTGACTTTGCCTTCGATGGCCAGCCTGGGATCGCGACATCCGCTTTCTATTGTCCGTGCCGAGATCATCGATATTTTCGCACGCATTGGGTTTACCATTTCCGAAGGCCCTGAGATTGAAGATGATTTTCACAATTTTACCGCCCTGAATTTCCCCGAAGAGCATCCGGCCCGCGATATGCAGGATACTTTTTTCATCGGGAAAAACCCCGATCTGGCTTTACGCACCCATACTTCATCAGTTCAGGTGCGCGTGATGGAAAATAACCAACCACCCATCCGCACCATCTCTCCCGGTCGGGTTTTCCGAAACGAGGCCATCTCGGCCAGGGCACATTGCATCTTTCATCAGGTGGAAGGGCTGTACGTCGACACGAATGTATCCTTTACCGACCTGAAACAGACCCTGTATTATTTTGCAAAAGAACTTTTTGGTGAGCACACTAAAATCCGGTTCCGGCCCTCCTATTTTCCTTTTACGGAACCTTCGGCCGAAATGGATATTTCATGTAATATCTGTGGTGGATCGGGATGTAATATTTGCAAATATTCAGGATGGGTCGAAATTCTGGGTTGCGGCATGGTAGATCCTGCTGTGTTGGATGCCTGCCATATTGATAGCGAAAAATATACCGGTTTTGCCTTTGGGATGGGCATCGAACGCATCACCATGCTGAAATACCAAATCAACGACCTGCGGTTGTTTTTTGAAAACGATGTGCGCTTTTTAGGGCAGTTTAAATCGGCTTTTTAGCTTTCCACCGCAGAGACGTGGAGACGCAGAGAAAAACACCTTTGCGCCTTAGCACCTTAGCGGTAAAATATCCACCGCAAAGATGCAAAGACGCAGAGAGGCGAAGAAGAAATAGTTTAGGCTGATCACATTGTTTTTAAACCCTACATCATTGTAAACCATCTGCTTATTTACGTGCAACCACCATGATTTCACAAACCAAAGGCATCGTTATTAAAACCATTTCCTATGGTGAGTCGGGGCTGGTGGTGAAGATCTTTACCGAAGAGCTGGGCATGCAATCGTTTATGGTAAAGGGCATTGGTGGCAAACGCTCGAAAAACAAATCTGCCTTTTTTCAGCCACTCAATCTGCTCGATCTGGTGGTGTACCATAAAGAAAACCAGGGCTTACATCACATTAAAGAGGTCCAGCCGGATTATATCTACCAACACCTGCACAGCGATGTCATCAAGCGGGCATTGCTTGTATTTGTGAACGAATTACTTTACAAATCGCTTCATGAGGAAATGCCCAACAAGCCCCTGTTCCAATGGTTACACCATGCCCTGGTCTGGCTCGACCTGGCTGATCGGCATGTGGCCGATTTTCATTTGATCGTGATGATGGAGCTCACTAAATATCTGGGGTTTTATCCCAAAAAAGAGCCTGCCCGAATTCATACAGTATTCGATATGGAGGAAGGTATCTTTGGAAACCGATTGCCTCTCCATCCTTATTATATAACTGGTGAAACAGTGGATCAGATGAACCGCCTGATGGAGGCTTCTTTTGATCAGAACAACAACTATGCTTTCACCAATGCACAACGCCGTGATTTACTGGAGGCGCTTATCATATTTTACAAATTGCATTTGCCTGCCTTCTCAGGGTTTAAATCGCTTGAAATACTAAAAATGGTAATTGACTAATCCAGGCTCATGTCGAACACCTGCTGAAATTCACGTTTCAAAAGTGCCTCCACTTCCTTCATATCTACCTCCCGATGCAATTCTTTTTGAAGGCTGGTAACACTTTTACCTTTTATTCCACAAGGTACGATGTAATTGAAATAATCGAGGTTGGTATTCACGTTAAATGCAAATCCATGCATGCTTACCCAATGACTGGTACGCACGCCAATGGCACATATTTTCCTTGCTTTGGCCGGATTATTGGCATCGAGCCAAACCCCGGTGGCACCATCAGCACGTGTGCCTACAATACCATAATAACGCAGAGAGCGGATAATCACTTCCTCAAGTAGATTAATATAGGATTTGATTGAAACGCCAAAATTATACAGGTCAAGGATGGGGTAACCCACCAACTGACCGGGTCCATGGTAGGTGATATCACCACCCCGGTTGATGTGGTAAAATTCTGCCCCTTTTGATATTAGAAATTCTTTGTTGATCAATAAATTAGATTCATCACCACTTTTGCCAAGGGTATAAACATGCGGATGCGAGCAAAAGATTAAAAAATTGGGCGTCAGCTCAGGAGACCCTGAATTTCTGTTCGCTTCCTTAACGGCAACAATCTGGTCAAACAAAGCTTCCTGCTGATTCCAGGCTTTTTGATACTCTATTAATCCCTTGTCCATATATTGAACCCGGAGATTTTTTGGCTGGTTGGATTTCATTAAATGAGTTCGGTATTATTTATTGACATGCTTTTCGGCCCGGTAAGATGAGCGGACTAAAGGACTGCTTTCGACAAAACGAAATCCCATATCCAATCCGGCCATTTTATATTCCTGAAATTGTTCAGGTGTAACGAATTCTTTCACCATCAAATGTTTTTTGGTGGGTTGCAAATATTGGCCTATGGTGACTACCTGAACACCCACCGAACGCATATCGCGCAAAGTTTCGATCACTTCTGTAGGTTGTTCTCCCAAACCGACCATGATCCCCGATTTGGCTACAGCCGCCGATTTGGCAATCACGCTCAGGGTATACAAACTCAAATCGTACTTGGCACGGCTACGAGCCCAGGGTGTAATCCGGCGGACGGTTTCCAGATTATGTGAAATCACTTCGGGACCGGCATTAATTACAAGGTTGATCAACTCTTCGCGGCCATCAAAATCCGGGATTAAGGTTTCAAGAGTGGTATCGGGGTTCAATTTTTTGATTTCTTCAATCGTTTTCGCCCAGATTCCTGCACCCAAATCATCGAGATCGTCCCGATCAACTGATGTTAACACACAGTGCTTTAATTTCATGAGCTTTACGGATTCGGCAACACGCATGGGTTCTCCCCAGTCGGCAGGTTTGGGTCTTCCGGTTTTTACATTGCAAAATCCGCACGAGCGCGTACAAATATCGCCCAGAATCATTAATGTAGCAGTTCCACGCCCCCAACATTCGTGCATATTGGGGCAATGTCCACTGGTGCAGATGGTGTGAAGTTGGTGTTTTTCAACAATCTCGCGAACTTTTATATATTCTTTGCCTGATGGGATTTTAATTTTCAGCCATTCAGGTTTGCGGAGAATCGTTTCTCTTTCCGGGGTGTTCATTCTTATCATTTAAACAAGTTGCAAAAGTAACAAAACCCTCTTATCTCTGTACATAAAATAACCATCCAACTTGATTTCCGTTGGCCTCAGGTATCTTTCAGCCTTTTGTTTGATTTTAACTGCCCGGATTTTATTAAACCATGTAATTTAGAATGATTTTTAATGACTAATACCGTAATTTTGAGCCTGATAATAAATCAAACCAAAAAGTATAATGAAATCAATTTCTATTTTATTTGCAAAATCAGTAATGATTGTTTCTTTATCCGTGCTCGGTTATTGGGCTATTGGGCAAAATCAGCACGTGAAATTAAACGATGCCTGGGGGAAACAGGGCATTTCGTTACTCAAAGAAAGTCCTCAAAAGCTTCAAATCAATTTTAGTGTTGAAGATTATGTGGTCACACCCATCCCAATCGACAATGAAGCAATGAGCGCAATCACCATGGAAGGGGTTATTCTTCAAAACAGTGAAGGAGCTCCCAATCTGCCGGCATTCAGCAAATTTATTGCAGTGCCACATGGCGCAACAGTGTCGGTAACCACTCCAAAAAAACGAACAGAGTCCATTGCAGGTTTAAGCATTGCACCGGCACCGCGCATCCCAAAAGACGATGATCGGAGTCCGTTGCATTATGCCAAAAATCCTGACATATATAACTCCAACGCTTTTTATCCTAAACAACCAATCATCGTTTCCTCTGTGAGACAAATTAGAGGAATGGATGTGGTGCTTATCAGCGTGAGTCCATTTCAGTACAATCCGGTGACGAAGGAGCTGATTGTAAACCGCGACATGGAAATCGAAATAAACTTTGAAGGTGGAAACGGACAGTTTGGCGATAATAGACTTCAAAGCAGGTGGTGGGAGCCTATTGTGCACGATGCTGTTTTGAATGAAGCTTCGATACCCGCCTTTGAAACTAAGCTGCACTCAACCAGAGAAATGGGTTGCGAATATGTAATCCTTGTTCCCAACAACCCGGTTTATCATGCCTGGGCCGATTCTATCAGGATTTTCAGACAACGTCAGGGCATTACCACCCAGGTATATACAACGGACGAAATCGGCGGAAACACCAACTCTGCCATCGAAACATTTATTGATAACGCGTATTACAATTGGGATGTACCTCCGGCAGCGGTTTTGCTGATAGGTGATTATGGAACCACCGGAAACAACATCACCTGCCCTACCTGGGACAATTACTGTATTTCGGATAACTTTTTCGCAGATGTTGATGGCGATGACTTGCCAGATGTCGTTCTGGCACGGTTAGCAGCCCAAAACGAGGCTCAACTGGAAATCATGGTGACCAAGTTTTTAAACTATGAGCGAAACCCGCCAACAAATCCAAACTTTTATGACCATCCCATCACAGCCATGGGATGGCAAACAGAACGGTGGTTTCAAATTTGCTCAGAAGTCATTGCAGGGTTTTTGGAAAACGAACTTGGAAAATCACCAAAACGTGAAAACGCCATTTATGATGGTTCGCCTTCTGGAGGAGTGTGGTCCTCGGCCACCAATACAGCAACAGTACTCGCCTATTTCGGACCGGATGGTCTTGGATATATTCCAGCCACACCAAACTACCTGACTGATTGGGGCGGAAATGCAACACGGATTAATAATGATATAAATGATGGCGCTTTTATGCTCCAACACCGTGACCATGGAATGGAAACCGGCTGGGGCGAACCTTCGTACACCAACTCAAGTATTGATGGACTAACCAACACCGATCTTACCTTTATCTTTTCAATAAACTGCCTTACCGGAAAATTTAACTGGAGCGGCCAATGTTTTTCTGAAAAATTTCATGGGTATACTTACAATGGAAACAACAGTGGCGCCTTAGGAATAACCGCAGCTACCGAAGTTTCGTATTCATTTGTAAACGACACCTATGTATGGGGATTATTCGATAATATGTGGCCTGATTTTATGCCCGATTATGGAACAACGCCCGAATCCAGGGACTTGCTTCCTGCTTTTGGAAATGCAGCAGGGAAACATTTCCTGGCACAGTCTTCGTGGCCATACAACAGCAATAATAAAGAGGTAACCTATTATCTTTTCCACCACCATGGCGATGCTTTTTCGGTCATGTATTCAGAAGTTCCCCAGAATCTAAACGTGGTTCATAACAATGTGCAGCTTGGCGGAATCGACTTTTTCACCATCGAAGTTAATTCAGGCGCTTTGGTTTGTTTAACTGTTAACGATCAAATCATCGGGCTTGCTGAGAGCACCGGTCAACAAATGGATATTCCCATTATTCCACAACTTCCTGGCACGACAATCAATCTGGTCATCACCAAACAAAATTTTTACCGTTATGAAACAAGTATTGGTGTAATTCCTCCGGATGGAGCCTACTGTCTGTATGATACCCATACCGCCATCGACACCCTTGGAAACGGCAATAACAAGGTAGAATTTGATGAAGAAATTTATATAAACCTGGGGATGAAAAACCTTGGAAACGACAATGGAATCAACATTAATGTTGCCTTAGCTACCGATCAGTATGTTACTTTTATCGATTCAACTGAAATATATGACACTATTGCCGCCAACGGAAGTGCCACCGTTAACGGAGGATATAAACTTAAAATCAGCAACGGAATCCCCGACCAGCACAAACTTCAGTTTGATATTGCCGCCACAGATGAACAAGATTCAACCTGGACCAGCAAATTTAATATAGTAGTAAACGCACCCAATATCAACCCTACTACTTTAACCATCGATGATTCGCAGGGAGGCAACAACAACGGGCGTCTCGATCCGGGCGAAACGGTCGATATGGTGGTTAAGATGGCAAATAACGGACATTGCGTCATCCACGATGTATTGTGCAATTTGGTGGCTTACAATCCTTTTGTTGTGGTAAATACGCCCCCTCAAACCATTGAGACATTGGGGGTTTTTGGATCGCAAAATATAATCTATCAGGTAACGGTTGCCAATAACGCGCCAAATGCCGTGATCGCAGAGATGCATTTCAATGCCTCAGCGGCCGGATATAGCGTCGACAGAATTTACTATCCCAAAATTGGTCTTTTTCTCGAAGACTGGGAAACTGGTGACTTTAGTAAATACAATTGGCAACAGGATGGCAATTTACCCTGGACCATTGATCATATTTATCCATACGAGGGTTATTATCAGGCAAAATCCGGAGCAATAGGTGATGATCAATCAACTGAATTCTTCATTTCGTATACTGTAATGGAAGAGGACACCATTAAATTTTGGAGAAAAATTTCAAGCGAAGCGGATTTTGACAAATTGATATTTAAAATCGACAATGTGGTTAAAGAAACCTGGACGGGATCGAAAAGTTGGGCCCAGGCTAAATTCCCTGTTTCTTCAGGAACACATACTTTCAAATGGATTTATGAAAAAGATTATTCAGGCACTTCCGGAAGCGACTGTGCCTGGATCGACTACATCGAGCTGCCAACCATGATGGTGAGCACTGTTTTTGCCGGACCTGACGATGCGAGCTGCGCAAATATCGAATACCAGTGTGAAGGCTCATCCACCAACTTCAGCAGTTTGCAATGGACTACTTCGGGCGATGGCACTTTTAACCTGGACAATGTGTTAAATCCTATTTACACACCAGGAGCAATTGACATGACCAATGGCGCGGCAGAACTTACCTTAAACATGACGGATGTTGTGGGTGAACTATTTTCGGATACGATGAACCTTGTCTTACTTAACGGCCCGGCAAGTCCGGAAAAGCCAATTGGTCCCGATTATGTTGATGTATACCGCATTACGCAAACTCAACACAATACTGCTGCCGTTACAGGAGCAACCGGATATCTATGGGTTTTATCTCCATCGGAAGCCGGAACCATTATCCCCATGGGCAATATTTCATTGATCAACTGGAATTCCGATTTCTTAGGCGAGGCCTCACTTACGGTTAGTGCAACAGATAATTGTGGCGTCAGCGCCCCATCAGAAGCCCAGGTGATTTTTGTGGATAATACCGTTGGATTAGGCGAACAAACCGATCAAAACCTGTTGATTACCATCACCCCTAACCCAAATAACGGAATTTTTATGCTGCAAGTACAGTCATCATATCAAGAGCCCATCAACTTAAAAATGTTGAATTCGATGGGGGCAATCCTCATCAACCAACAAAAAATGCCTGCCTCCGGGTTTACTCTTCAGATAGAAAGAAAAGACCTGGCTTCCGGCATTTATGTGATAAAAATTGAACAGGGCAACCATACCGCTTCACAGAAGGTATTGCTCACCAAATAACTTTTTATTTCACTTGTTAAGTTAAAAGCCGATTGGAGAATCTCTTCAACCGGCTTTTTTTTACTTTTGCCGATGGACATTAATTCAACTCATGATGAAAACAACCCTACTTGGTTTACTATTATTACTGTTTATATCTGATGGAGCATTGGCCCAACAACCAAAGGCCACTAATGGCGAATTGCTGGTGCAGCTTTCCCGCAACACCTCCATTGAGCAATTGATGGATCAGGTCGGTCAGGTTGGGGTGGTTAATTATCAAACCGTTTCAGCCCGATTTCAAATTTTTCTCCTCTTCTTCAACGAAAGCAAAACCAGTCGACAGGAACTTCTTAGCACACTCCTGAATCATGAAGGGGTTGTAAATGCCCAGCCAAACCACCTGGTAACCGAACGTGAGCCGGATGAGACCTGTCTGCCCGATGACCCTTTCTTCTTCAGTAGCCAATGGTCGCTGCTCAACACAGGACAGGGAGGTGGATTGCCGGGAGCGGATATTGACGCCTCCTCAGCATGGGATCTAACCACCGGAGGAATTACAGCGCTGGGTGATACCATCATCATCGCAATCGTCGACGGAGGAAGCGACCTCAACCATGAAGATATTAATTTTTGGAAAAATCGGTTCGAAATCCCCAACAACAATATCGATGACGACTTAAACGGATACATTGATGACATAAATGGCTGGAACGCATATAATCACAATGGCAACATTCCTTTATACAATCACGGGATTCATGTTACCGGAATAGCGGCTGCTATTGGCAACAATGGCTTGGGTGTGACAGGAATCAACTGGGGAACGAAAGTGATGCCGGTTGCAGGTTCTTCGACCACCGAAGCCACTGTCGTAGAAGCCCTGTCGTATGTATTTACCCAGCGTGAACGCTACAACCTGACCAATGGCGCCGAAGGAGCTTTTGTAGTGGCCGACAATTGTTCATTTGGAGTGGACAATGGAAATCCCCAAAACTTCCCGATTTGGGAAGCCATGTACGACAGTCTGGGGCAAATTGGTGTGTTAAGCATCGCGGCAACAGCAAACCAAAACTGGAATATTGACGTGGTGGGCGATGTTCCTACTGCATTTACAACTCCCTATATGATCTCTGTTACCAACACCACTAAACAGGATATAAAATATCAAAGCGCGGGTTATGGTAGAACAACCATCGATCTGGGGGCTCCCGGCAGCATTATCATGTCGTGTAGAATCAACAATGCATACGGAACCAGTTCAGGCACTTCCATGGCAACACCCCATGTCACAGGTGCCGTGGCTTTGCTCTATGCTGCTGCCGATTCTTCCTTTATGATCAATTACAAAAACGATCCTGCCGCAGGCGCATTAAGCATGAAAGAGGCCATTTTAAATGGAGTTGACCACTTGCCTGCGATGGATACATTGACCGTTACCGGTGGCAGATTGAACGTTTTCAATTCAATAAAACAGATTTACCTGGGGCCAATTATCCACCTGGATCCATGTTCTGTTGTTGACTCAATTGAACCAAACAACATTAAAACACACAACCTGATTTTAACCAATACAGGTTCATCTGAACTGAATTTTACACTGGAGATTGCTGGCCAGCCCTCATGGATTTCGACCTCTGCCTCCGGTTATCAGGTACAGGCAGCTTCCGAAGCAGTAATACAGTTAACCTTTAACAGTTCAGGACTTAACACCGGTACTTATCAATGTGTATTGCTCATTCAATCAAATATACTTCCCGACAAGACCGTGCCCATTACCTTGATTGTAGATACCAGTGTAGGTTTTACAGAAAACCGCCGTGAAGCAACTATTCAGTTCTATCCCAACCCGTTTACTCTCAGCATAAGCGCTGAACTATCACAAATAAATGAACATGGGGTGCGGTTGGAGATTTTTAACCAATTTGGAACCGTTCTTTTTCAAAAAGACATCAACCCTCAAAACCCTCAGTTATTGGAATGGAACGCAGCCGACCAGCCATCGGGGATGTATTATTACCGACTGATTTCGGGGACAAAGGAAATTGATCACGGTAAAATCATCAAACAATAAAAACGGGGAGATCGACTAGTGTGAAATCCAGTAAACAGGATTTTGAGGAACTACTCCTTTGCGAACTTCAAAATGCAGCTCGGTTTCACCCTTTAAATTGGTATGCACCCGACCTAACAGTTGATTGGTTTTTACCTGATCCCCTTTCTTCACGTATACTTCATCCAGGTTTGAATAAACGGTGAAATAATCACCGTGTTTTACAATAACGGCCACATTGGTGTTGGAGATTGTGGTCACACTAGCCACCATGCCATCAAAGATGGAGCGAGCCTCACTATCTTTAGCAGTAGCCAAATCAACACCGTTGTTTTTTGTTTGTACTTTTTTCAATACCGGATGGGTATGAACCCCATAAGTCTCACTAACCACACCCCGTTCAAGAGGCCATGGAAGCTTCCCTTTATTGGCAAAAAATGAGTTTGACAAAAGTTGCTCTTCAGGCGTAAGGGCATAAGTTGCCGGTTTACCTGCTGTTGATTTGGGTTTGGTTTCCAACGCGATAATGTCCTCAATCCGCTTATCAAGATCCCCGGCTTCTTTTTCTTTGGCTTTCAGCGATTTTCTAAGTTCCTTTTCCCTACCGCTAAAAGAGGCTGTCACCTTTTCTTTTTCACTTCTTTCACCTTCCAGAAGATAGACCTCGTTACTTTCGAGTTTCAGCAAGCCTTTCAACTCCTCCTTTTTTTGTTGTAATTTGGCCAAAGCCGCTGCTTTCTCTCTTTCTTTATCCGAAATACCTTTGGCCTGATTGCGAAGAAAGACACTTAACTGATCGAGATACCTCATGCGCTGATAGGCTTGATTAAGGCTTTCTGCTGAAAATAAAAAAATCAATTTGTTATAGGATGTTTTGTACTGATAGGCATACCAGGCAATTTTAGCGTATTCTTTTTTAAGGGTCTTCAGGTCGTTATTCAGGTTTCGGATGCTCAACTCCGTGGTTTCGATGCTAACTGTCAAGGCATGGATTTGGAGTTTGTAGTTGGCCAACAAATTGTTTCTGCTGTTGATTTTTGATTCAACCAGTTGTAGCTGATTGATCGAAGTCTGTTTATTGGTTTTTATTTCAGCGATTAATTTATTGGTATAGGCGATTTCAGCTTCAATTTTCTTCCTCTTCTCCTCAAGCTGTTGCTGACTTTCCTGTGCTTCCAGCAAGGTTCCTGAAAGAACAAAATTAAAGGTAAAAATTACAGCATAAAGTAATCGCCTCATAGCCATTAATTGAGCATTTTATCGTATTTCGCGGGGATACTAAATGGAAAGCTAACCTCTTGGTTGAGTTCGGTCTTGCCAAAATCCAGATCGATGTGAATCTTTTTCTGGCTGTTGATATCGATATAAATTTTTGAAGGGACGAGCTGCCCATCGATTTCGACATAATCATAGTAGAACACCTGAAGATTATTTTTAATTGACTCTCCATTTTCCTTCAGGTCGATACGCCTGATCCTGAAATGATCCGGGTCGAGCCAGATTTGCTGTACCAACACCTTGGTGGCTATTTCGCCCGATTTTAAATACCGTTTTATTTTCCTTCGCTCACGAATGTTTATTTTATACAATCCCCCGTCCACCGAAGACTTGTACTTATTGATATCGTACTGGGTAAGGTCGTTACCAACCAACATCGACTGTAACATGTTGTAATCGATGGTTGTATTAAGAAGGCTGTCTATTAAACCATACTGTCCGGTAAAATAGCTTTTATTGAGCCTGTTAATAAAAAAAACGCTGTCGTTGCGCAGTAGAACCCTTGCAGCCTCAATTCCCAAGGCAGGGCTAAAGGAAATCCAGATCAGGCTGTCGTTTTGTATGCGTAACTGTCCTCTGAGGCTGGTTTTCTGTTTATCCATTTCAAACGATAAATTAAAGCGTGCAGTGAGTGTATTAAATTTTAGCTGATTTTTTGTCAATTGCGCATACAGGTAATCAAAACCATATTCATGTATCGATTTTTTTAAAATTACCTTTTTACTCTTACAGGAGGTAGAGGCAAAAAACAACATGGAAATCATGAAGAATAAAAAAAAGCGAACCCTGCTATTCATATAGTTTTTTATCAGTGATCTTTTTTTGAAGTAACTCAGAGTGTTCTGGTTTTTCTAAAGCAACTCTCCAATAATCAAAAGCTTCTGATTTGCGCTCAAGGCGAAAAAGTATGTCCCCGTAATGCTCCAATACCACCCCACTTTGGTCTCCCTTATTGTCGTACGCTTTTTCAATCCAAATAATGGCTTCATCAAATTTACCAAGTTTATACAATACCCAGGCATAAGTATCCAAATTATTGCTGTTGTATGGATCGAGATCAACAGCAGCTTTGGCCATAGTAGCCGCCTTTTCTAAGTTTTTTGATTCCAAAGAAAGATAATAGGCGTAGTTATTCAATACCAAAGCGTTTTTCGGATTAATGAGCAATGCTTTGTCATACGAAAGATAAGCCGCCTCAAAATTATCAAGTGCATGATATGTATCGCCCAGGGTGGAATAGAATTGTTCCAGCAGTCCATCGTTGTTGACCACAAAATTTTTTCCCGACTCAAGATAGGCTTTCGCTTTAACATAATCCTTGAGCTGTAAATTGGCCAGACCAGCAAAAAAATAAGGCAGCGGGTAATTTGGGAAATAATCAACAGCATCTTCCGAATCGGTATCAAGCTGGGTAAAATCCTGTAGGTTTAAATCGCACAAAAGCAGCTGTTCCCATATAGAATAATTGTTTGGCTCTTCTTTCAGTATGTCTAAAAAAAGAGGACGGGCTTTTTCAAATTCGCTGTTTTCGTAAAGCATGGAAGCATAAAACGTGTGCGATAATATTTCATCCGGATGAGCCTGCATCAGAACCTCTGATAATTCCAGGGCATGTTTTTTCTGTTCATCGCTCAGGTTTCCCTGATAGTAGTTCACTAAAAGATTGATTTTTGTTTTTAAGTCGAGCACCGAATTGGCAAGGCCCAGTTTCAACTCTTGAAACGACCGTTCCTGGTCGCCTTTTTTATTATAATAGTCTGCAAGGGCGATGTGTACATAAGGATCTGAAGGATTTAGTTCAACAATTTTTTCATAGGCGGCAATGGCCTGATCGTTGAACCCGTTTTTAGCGCAATATTCAGCCATCAAAGCATAATACCTTGGATCTTCCGGATTTGAATCGATTAGTTTTTGATATTCCAGTACTCCCTTTTCGGGATCTTGCAGTTTGTCGTAAAAGCCCACTTTTTGTATAGTAAGCTGCTCGTTTACACCCTCTTCCTTTTCTATTCTATCATACGCCACAATGGCTTTTTTATAATCACCCGTAAAATAATAAGCAAAAGCCAGTTCCTTTAAAAAATCCAGATCTGTCGGATATTCAAGTGCCAGGGTCTCATAGGTTTTAACATATTCATCATATTGATCGTTTGCCTTGCTGGTATTGGCATACAAAACCAGATACCATTTGTTTTTCCCATCAATCTCAATGGAGCGTTTCGCGGCTTCCAGTGCTTCATCGTTGCGGTTCATGCTCAGATAGAGCCTGGCTTTTTCGTACCAGGCAGCAGCATCAAAGGGGTCAATTTCGAGGGCTCTGTCATAAAACACCAATGCACCCGAACCATTTCCTTTGCTTTTTTCCACCAGGCCCTTTCCAAACAAGTCAATCTCTTGAATGCGTTCCTTTTCGGTAAGCTCCTTCACTTTACTTTTTGATTTTTTGCCTTGAGAAAAGGCAGAATTACTTAGTAGCAAGCCTATTAGTAAAATCAGAATAAGCGATTTATAGTTCATATCTGGTTGTTGAATATTATTCATTTCTTTATTTTTTCCCGGTATGGCCAAACCCCCCTGCCCCACGTTCAGTTTCAGTAAGCACCTCCACCTGTTCCCATTGTGCCTGTACATGAGCCGAAATAACCATTTGAGCAATGCGTTCACCATTGACTATTTCAAAGGGTTCGTTCGAAAGATTGACCAGTATCACCTTAATTTCGCCGCGATAATCCGCATCGATGGTACCCGGTGTGTTGAGAACCGTGATACCATGCCTGGCCGCCAACCCACTTCTGGGGCGAACCTGCGCTTCATATCCAACGGGCAATTCAATAAACAAACCTGTTGAAATGAGTGCCCTTTCGAGTGGCTTGATTTGAACCGGTTCGGTTAAAAATGCCCTTAAATCCATGCCTGCAGAGGCCTGTGTTTGATATTGAGGCAGCGGATGAAGCGACGTATTAACAACTTTTACTTTCATGAATATAATTGGTTTATCTCAACTTGGTAACAACGGTATTGTGTGGAGGCAAAAATAACTAAAAATAGTGGGCATTCAGACCTCTATCAGGTTGTCGACTTCCTTTCGTTCATTAATAAAAGTTAATTTAAAAGGATGATGCGAAAGAATCCAGCCAGATGTTTAAATTTGCAAGGTAGTTCGCTTAAAAAGTGATCAGAATCAATTGGGGCTTTTTTAAACCGTTAAACCAAAGGTAACTATCTTTCACAATCATAATTACTTTATAAAATATTTGTACATTTGGCTGATGAAACAAAAGATTAAACCAAAAATAATATCTCAAATTATGCAAAAGATTACTGTAATTGGAGCCGGGAACGTTGGAGCAACAGTTGCCAATGTGATAGCACACAAAAACCTGGCAAAGGAAGTGGTGCTGGTAGATATCAAAGAAGGAACTGCTGAAGGAAAAGCCCTGGACATCTGGCAATCAGCTCCTATTAACCATTTCAACACCCGTGTAACCGGGGTTACTAATGACTACCTGGCCACCAAAGGATCAGGTGTTATCGTCATCACTTCCGGTATTCCCCGAAAACCAGGGATGTCGCGCGACGACTTGATTAAAACCAATGCTTCCATCGTGAAGGAAGTTACAGAGAAAGCCACTAAATATTCACCGGATGCCATCATCATTATTGTGAGCAATCCGTTGGATGTGATGACTTATGCTGCCTACCTGGCTGCCAATAAACCATCCAATAAAGTTTTTGGGATGGCAGGAACTCTAGATACAGGTCGTTACCGGGCATTTATTGCCAACGCTCTCAATGTTGATCCGGTTGATGTTCACGCGTTGCTTATGGGAGGTCATGGCGACACCATGGTTCCTTTACCACGATACACCTCTGTGAACGGTATTCCCGTTACCGAATTATTGGGAAAAGAGGAGTTGGACAAAATTGTTGAGCGTACCAAAAAAGGTGGTGGCGAACTCGTTAACCTGATGGGAACCAGTGCATGGTATGCCCCGGGAGCTGCCGCAGCACAAATTGTGGAAGCCATTGTTGACGATCAAAACCGGGTATTACCGGTGTGTGCGATGCTCAATGGTGAATATGGATTAAAAAATGTATATTTGGGCGTGCCTTGTAAAATTGGAAAAAATGGCATCGAAGAAATCATTAAAATCGCCTTGAATAAAGAAGAACAAGCATTGCTTAACACTTCTGCCCAAGCGGTTAGAGAATTAATGAAATCGCTCGACAACATGAAATTATTTGAATAACCTAGGGTCTATTCATTGATGGTTGCGATTCTTGTATAGACTTGACGACGCCCTCTCCGGAGGGCGTTTTTTTTTAAATTCCTATGTATCTTTGATAAAAATCAATCGCATGAAAAAACTAGTCGTTCTAACCGGTGCCGGCATCAGCGCAGAAAGTGGCATCAGCACCTTTCGCGATCACGATGGATTGTGGAACAACCACCGTGTGGAAGATGTGGCTACACCCGAAGCATGGGAAAGAAATCCCTCCCTCGTAAATGATTTCTATAACCAACGACGTAAGCAGCTTTTTGAAGTAGAACCGAATGCAGGCCACCATGCCCTGGTCCAACTCGAAGCTCATTTCGATGTACAGATTATCACCCAAAATGTGGACGACCTGCACGAACGGGCCGGTTCAAAAAACGTGCTCCACCTGCATGGGGAGTTGAAAAAAATCCGTAGCTCGGTCGATCCTTTATTGATTTACAATTGTGAAGGTTGGGAATTAAAATTGGGCAACCTTTGCCCGAAAGGAAGCCAACTTCGTCCACACATTGTGTGGTTTGGTGAAGCCGTGCCCATGATTGAACCTGCGATTGAAATCGCCTCCCAGGCCGATATCCTGGTGGTGATAGGAACTTCCATGGCCGTGTATCCGGCTGCCAGCCTGATTCATTATGTGCATCGGGGTATCCCAAAATACTATATCGATCCAAAAGCCTTTCCCATCCCCGGGATCAGTAACCTGCATATTATTCAGGAAAAAGCGGGTGTTGGGGTGAGGAAACTGATGGATGAGTTATTGACATAAGGCCGGCTTCCAAATCCAAACCTTTCAATATCTTTGTGGGCCTTAATCAACACAATTCGCTCATGTTTAAGAAGATTCCACATACTTATGTCATCATATTTTCCCTTATCCTTTTCTCTGCTGTCCTCACCTGGATTATCCCGGGAGGTGAATACGGACGGGAGATTATCCAGGTAAACGGCATCGATCGTACAGTCATTGATAAAGATTCTTTTCACTATACCGACAGCCAGCCACAAACCTGGCAAATATTTTCTGCTTTTTTTGAGGGATTCACCCGACAATCAGGTATCATTGTGTTTATATTAATGATAGGTGGTGCCTTTTGGATAGTAAATAGTACCAAAGCCATCGACATCGGAATCTTCTCTTTTTTAAACTCAGCCAAAAAACTGGAGAAAAACAGGATACTTAACAAGATAGGTGTCAACAACTTGATTATCATATTAGTCATGCTGGTATTTAGTGTATTTGGGGCTGTTTTTGGCATGAGCGAGGAAACCATCGCCTTTATTATCATCCTGGTTCCATTGTCCATTTCCATGGGATACGACAGCATTGTGGGGGTAAGCATGTGTTTTGTGGCCGCAGGATTGGGGTTTGCCGGTGCTGTCCTAAACCCTTTTACCATTGGAATTGCACAGGGCATTGCCGATCTTCCCTTATTCTCGGGATTTAGTTATCGGTTGTTTTGCTGGTTCGTTATCAATCTGGTAGGCATTACCTGGGTGTTGGTTTATGCTGCCAAAGTAAAAAAACATCCTGAAAAATCCCTTGTTTTTCACAGTGACGCTTATTGGAGAAAACACGTGGAGGTTTCGGACAGTAAAATCACTTTCCACACACCTAAAATGGCCTGGTTCGTGTTTTTGATCACACTTCTGGGATTGACTATTTTTTCTGTGGTGCACCCTTTAACTACCATGAAAATTGGAAATGCATCTGAAACTTTTCCCATGGTTCCGGTGGCTACCGGTTTGTTTTTAATTTTCGGCTTTTTCAGTCTAAGAAAATCCATCCATTTCTTTGTTCTCACCCTGCTCATGTTTACCATCGTCTTTTTGATAATCGGAGTGATGGGTTATAGCTGGTATATCGAAGAAATTGCCAGTTTGTTTCTGGCACTGGGATTGCTTTCAGGAGCGGCCAACAATTACACAGCCAACAAGATTACCAAATTGTTCATCGAAGGAGCCGGGGATATTCTTTCTGCGGCATTGGTTGTAGGCCTGGCTGGTGGTATTCTGGTGATGCTCGAAAATGGCCGGGTGATCGACACCATCCTGCACAGTGTTTCATCGTCCATGGAAGGGATGGGCAAATTTGGTACCGTCAGCGTGATGTACGTCATTCAAAACATCATCAACATCATTATTCCTAGTGGGTCGGCCAAGGCGGCCCTCACCATGCCTGTGATGGCTCCCTTTTCTGATCTGGTAAACCTGTCGCGCCAAGCCACTGTGATGGCTTTCCAGTTTGGAGATGGATTTACCAACATGATCACCCCTACCTCAGGTGTGCTGATAGGTGTGTTGGGAGTAGCTAAAATTCCTTACGACCGGTGGGTAAAATGGATCTGGCCATTCATGGTCATCTTAATATTACTTGGATGGCTGCTTCTGATCCCGACAGTAACCATGAACTTAAGTGGCTTTTAGCCCTTATTTTAACTTATAATAATTTGTTGAATAATTAAAAAATAGGGGCAATCATATTTAGGGATT
>PCUL01000122.1:0-10779 GCA_002771745.1 Bacteroidetes bacterium CG18_big_fil_WC_8_21_14_2_50_41_14 | reverse complement strand
AGGCAGTTTGATATTCAATCCCCCCTGGATCCACAGAAATATCCTACATGGATTAAGGTTCATATTAGACACGCTCTAAATAAGAAAAGAGCTATGCCACTAACAGTTAATTTATTACATTTGCCTTCTTGTTAAAAACCCCCTTTGTTGTTAACAAGCTGAATGCTAAGGATATTTTCCGAAGACATTTTCTAATTAATCGGATTCATCTACGAAATATCCACATTGATTTTAATAGTTATAAACAATATTAATTTATAAAAGGATGAAGGTATACGAAACAAAAAACATCAGAAACATTGCACTGATTGGAGGTGCGAAATCCGGCAAGACTACTATGGCCGAGTCTATGCTGTTTGAGGGAAAAATAATTAACCGGAAGGGTACTGTTGAAGACCACAATACTGTTTCCGACTATAGGCCAATCGAGATCGAGCGTCAACACTCGGTACACTCTTCACTGCTTTATACAACTTATAACGACAACAAGATTAATATTGTAGACGTTCCTGGTTTTTCTGATTATGTTGGCGAAACTATCGCGGCACTCAGGGTTTGCGATACCGCCCTGATGCTCGTGAATGGCCAGTCGGGTGTGGAAGCTACCACCGAAACTGCCTGGAAACAAACAGAAATTGCCGGATCACCTGTTGTATTTACCATCAACCAACTCGACCACAATAGTGCCAATTTTGAAGAAACAGTTACTGCATTGAAGGATTATTTTGGAGATAAAGTCACTGTGATACAGTATCCGGTAAATCCGGGAGAAGGTTTTAGTACCATCATCGACCTGGTGCTGATGAAACAGCTTAAATTCAATGAAGGTGGTGGAGAACCCGTGATTACAGAAATCCCGGCTTCAGAACAGGATAAAGCAGGAAAACTCCACCTGGCATTGGTTGAAAGAGCTGCAGAAGGGGACGAAGCCCTGATGGAGAAATACTTTGAAAACGACACATTGTCACTGAGTGAGATGCGTGAAGGTATCCGTAAAGGACTTACCACCAGAACCATATTTCCGGTAATGTGCTCATCGGCCAAACATGGTATTGGCATCACCCGCATCCTGGACTTCGTTAATAATTCGTGTCCCTCACCTTTAGCCATGCCTGCCGTAAAAACTAAAGACGGAAAGGTTTTTTCGTGTAGCACTCAGGATCCGGTAGGAATGTTTGTTTTCAAAACCTCTGTCGAACAGCACCTGGGAGAAGTAACTTTCTTTAAACTTTGGGGAGGTACACTCACCGAAGGTACCGACCTGATTTGCCCACGCAACGGTCATAAAGAACGTTTATCGCAACTGTTCATTTTAAATGGTAAAAACCGTGAAAAAGTAGATAAAGTAATGGCTGGAGACATTGCCATTGCCATTAAATTAAAAGATATCAAAACCGGTGATTCATTAATGGATCCCAAATTTGGAGACGATCGCTTTGAAGAACTTAACCTGCCAACAGAGCTTTATACAGTTGCTGTGAAGGCCGAAAATTCAACTGATGATGAAAAGGTCGCAAGTGCATTAAACGAAATGCACCGAACCGATCCTACCATTTCGGTAGGACTTTCACGCGAATTGAGGCAAATGTTGATCAAATCGCAGGGAGAATTCCATTTGAATACCATCAAATGGTATTTGAAAAACGTGTACAAAGTGGATGTTGAAACCTTTGCCCCAAAAGTTCCATACCGCGAAACCATTACCAAAGCAGCCCGTGCCAACTACCGTCATAAAAAGCAGTCGGGTGGATCGGGTCAGTTTGGCGAAGTCCACATGGCCATTCAGCCCTACTTCGAAGGTTATCAGGATCCTACCGATTTCCCCGTAAGAGGAACCGAAGAACACGAACTACCGTGGGGAGGAAAACTGATTTTTAAAAATAGTATCGTGGGGGGTGCCATTGATGCGCGTTTTTTGCCCGCCATCCTAAAAGGGATTATGGAACGCATGACCGAAGGACCTTTAACAGGATCGTATGCACGCGACATCGTTGTGTATGTTTACGATGGAAAAATGCACCCGGTTGATTCAAATGAAATTTCATTTAAACTCGCCGGACGTTTTGCATTCATCGAAGCCTTCAAATCGGCCGGGCCTAAAATTATGGAACCCATTTATAATTTAGAAGTCAGTGTTCCTGAAGATATGATGGGTGCCGTAATGACTGACTTACAAGGTCGTCGTGCCATTATTATGGGCATGGAGTCGGCCCGGAAAAATCAAATCATAAAAGCCAAGGTTCCGGGTGCCGAAATGAGTAAATACGTTACTTCTTTAAGTGCGCTAACTTCAGGTCGGGGTACTTTCAGCCTGGCCTACGATGCTTATCAGCAGGTTCCTACTGATGTTCAGGAAAAACTGCTGAAAGAATACGAGGAATCGGAAAAAGAAGAAGATTAGATTTTTTCTGTGTGATAAAAAAGGCGGCTTGAAATCAAGCCGCCTTTTTTCGGCATTGCAGAATATGGAACAGCCATGTCCAATTTCAAATAAATCCTTATCTTTGACAAGCCAAAACCTAATACCATAATATTAAACACATTGCTAATGCATAGAGGATTATTTTTAGTAGCTGTAATGAGCTGGTATTCCCTGACTCTGAGCTATGCCCAAATTCACAATGAAATCAAGAGTTCAACCAGGCTATCGCAAGACCTTTCAACTATTGACGACTCCATTCAGGCAAAAAAGATTTTTGAAATAGCCCATTCTTATTTTACTTCTGCAAACTACGATAGTGCGTTTAGCAACTTTGAAGAGGTGCTTATGTACTACAAGAAATTAAACAAATGGGAAACCCAGGCTGATATATACAGCTATTTATCAGGAATTTCATGGAAATTTCGGGACTTAAAAAATGCTTCCCTATACAATGATTCAGCTCTTCGCTTGCTACACAATGCTCATGCTGACTCACTCCATGTACAATACGCAAAGGCATATCACAATTATGGTACCATTGAATTGTTAAAAGGAAATTTACAAGAAGCCGTCATTCAGCTGGAAAAGGCCATCAATATAAATGAACAAACCACCGACGACAGCGATGCTCGTCTACTGAACAACTACAATAATATTGGCGTTGCCTATTCATACATGAACAGCAGTACCATGGCCATTAGGTATGCGCAAAAGTCCCTAGATTTAGTTCTAAGAACAGATCCTGACAATGCTTTTTCAATTGGTCGTGCGTATCAAAATTTGGGGGTAGCCTACGTAAAGGACTTCAATTACGAAAAAGCCCTGGAATATTATCAGAAAGCACTTGATGAATATGAGAAAGTGCTTTCAGAACCCCATTTGAACTTTGCCCAAATGTATCAAAACATGGCATCAATAGCCACCAACGACAGTGCGTTTGAAAAAGCCATCGAATATAACAAACGTGCCATGTACAATTATGGCGGCAATACCAACAATCCTCATCCTGAAAGTTACAGGTTATATCATAACAATGCAACGATATATAAAATGATGGGTAACTATGACAAAGCTTTACAATTGGAAAAAAAATCAATCCCACTATATGAAGCAAAATATGGTTCAAAGCATCCTGAAATAGCCAACGATTATCAATACTTGGGAAGAATTTATCATGCTAAAGGAGAATATGACTCATCCCTCATGTGCTTGCAAAAGTCGATTATAGCAAATATAGTTCAGTTTAACGACACATCAATCACGGCCACACCAGTACTTGAAGGCATTTTTTCAAATTACTATTTAGGTATATCTTTCGTATGGAAGGCCACCGTTTTATTTGAGCGTTTCAAAGAATCAGGCCAGATCAATGATTTGGATTTGGCATTGGAAAATTATAAATTATTTTCATGTGTTATTGATTTGCAAATAAATGAATACAAAGAAGAAGATGCCATCATTGCCCTGTATCGGGATTATCTGACTACCTACGAAGAGGCAATTCTGTTTTGTAATCAGGCATACGAAATAACGAAAGATGAAAAATTCCTGAATGAGGCATTTCTATTTTCTGAAAAAACCAATGCGCAAATACTAAAAGCCGCGTTAAACGCAGACAAAGCGCAACTTTTTGCTGATATCCCGGAGGACATCATTCAAGAAGACAGCAGATTGCGGGAGGAGTTATTAAGCAGGGAAAATTCATACAAAACCATTGTAACAACTTTACCTTTGGATTCAGCCCTTGCCAATACCTATTTGAACGACACTTTGTTTCATGCCAAACGAGCCCTCGAACTATTCACCAAAAATCTGGAGAAAAACTACTCCAATTACTATCAGCTGAAATACAGCCAAAACCTGCCTACCATTCAAGAAATCCAACATTCGTTACTTCAAGAAGAAGATGCTTTGGTGGAGTACTATCTTGGTGACACTTCCTTATTTGTTTTTACGATTACCAAAGAGAGCATGGCCATGGAAAGACTTCCTGTTGACCTCTCTTTGCTGACAATTGTAGATGATTTCAGGAAAAGCACAGGTAATTATTCGTTCATTCAGGGTAATTCTGATGTAGCATCAGCCATGTACATACACTCTGCTAACCGATTATATAACGAGCTATTTCCGCAAAAGTGCAGAAACCTCATACAAAACAAATCCAACCTAATCATCATTCCTGATGGAATGTTATGCTATATCCCTTTTGAGGCACTCCGTGCTGATGACAGCGAAAATCAAACTCCATCGCCAGACACCTATCTGGTAAACGATTTTTCAATCACCTATATGTATTCGGCTTCCATGCTATCTAAAGCCATAAAGCATCAAAAGGCCAACTCGTTGTACGCCGGATTTGCACCCTCTTATGATGCACTATTGCTGGCTTCTGCCAATGAATTAGATGAATTTGAAACGTTTAGAAGCTCCCCGGTAAGTCTGACCGAAAACATTTTTGAAGTAGAACAGGCAGGAAATTTTCTAGATGGAGATACCTATATTGGCTCTCAGGCCAACGAAGCAGCATTTAAAAAAACGGCCAATGAGTACAAAATACTTCATTTAGCTATGCATGCCTTGATCAACGACAAAAATCCACTTTCATCCACCTTGATATTCACCAATACAGGCGATAGTGTTGAAGATGGTTATTTACATACCTACGAAATCTACAACATGAAATTAAACGCCGATCTGGCTGTTTTAAGTGCATGCAATACAGCCGACGGGGTATTGCAATCGGGCGAAGGCGTTATGAGTTTAAGCAGAGCCTTTATGTTTGCAGGCGTAAAAAACATTATTTCTACCCTTTGGCCAGCCAATGATGCAACGAGCAGTCAACTAATGGAGATTTTCTTTAAAAACATTAAGGAAGGAATCCCACTGGCCACAGCACTTAAAAATGCCAAAATAACCTTTTTAAAAACCACCGACCCGGCACATGCCAGTCCTTACTATTGGGCCAACTTTATTCTTGTGGGCAACAATGAACCAATCTTACTGAATCAGCACTCATTATGGAAAACTTATGGGTACTGGATACTCGCGGGTTTGGTGTTGAGTCTGAGTATTGTTTGGCTGATAAAAAAACTTTAGCCTAGTACTTGTCACTAATAATGTGGGTAGCCTCAGATTTTTTAAAATTTGAGCTATCGTTTGCAAATTGCAAGAATATCTTTTTTGCCTCCTCCTTCTGACCCACCTCATAGAGGGCAAGGGCATAATACCACTGAGCCGCCCGGCTATATTGATTGTTGGCTTGTATAGCTCTTTGCAAATAAAACATGGCGGTATCCATATCCGCTGACTCACCGCCCCAAAGCATACAAATTCCTGAATAAAGCTCATATCTGGTGGCTTTGGTTGCTGTATCGGCCATCAAATGAAACTGCTTTGCCGCTTCACCATATTGCTTGTTTTGATATAAATTAAAAGCCAATATCTCAGAGTTCATCTCAGCCGCATCACTTCCCCGACTGGTTTCTCCATAATATCTCATATTGGTCTCATTGATCAAAGTGTCGGTAGAAAACAGATAACGATTGATTAAAAATACAGATGGTATGAGCACAATAAGTGCGATGGCTGCAATTTTGAGTATCAGGGAAAAAGCTTTTGTCGACCTTGAACTAACTGCCCCCATGTCGAGTGCATTTTGCTTTACCATTTGATCCAGATCATGTTTTACCTTAACACGACTGACATAGGTATTTAAAAGACTCGATAATTCCTGATTGTTATCCAGCTCATGCTCAAACCCAATCCTTTCCTCCTTCTCCATTTGATTGTTGAGATAACGAACAATATATCCTATGTAAGCTTCTTTTTTCATTTGGTGTTTCTTTTAGCAGCGAGTAGTTTTCGAAGCTTTTTCATGGCTCGAAACAGAGTAGTTTTCACCGAGTCAGCACTCATATTCAATATTTCACCTATTTCCTTTTGCAGTAAGGCATCAGAAAATTGCATTTTGATAATTAACCGCTCTTTTTCATTTAACGTCAAAATATCTTCTGTTACACTTTCAAGTGTTTCTTCAAATAGCTGGTTATCATCCTGCTCATTTTCAACCTCGAATCCTGTGAAATCACCTAAATAAACCGAACGGTTACGATTTTTATTTTGTTGATTCAAATAAATATACAATTCATGCTCGAAAGATCTGGCATAATAAGCTGAAACATCATGAATCAATTCACCTTTGGATTCTTTTTTATGTATTTGTTCCAGCAATTTTAACAAGCATGCGGAAGTTACATCAAAAATCTCATCTTCATCTAATTTGAGCCGCAGCCCTTTTTTAAACCGAAACCGATGACTTTCAGTCAAAACAACATTTATTAACCGCTTGTACTCAACCTCATCCAAATAAAAGCTGATAAACAATTCCTTGGAAGTAATGACATGTTTTGAGTTAAACGGTTTCAAATCAGATTCAATTACAATGACAAATAGATTGGCTACGGGTAAACAGAATTGCAAAAATAATTTTTTTAATACCATTACTGAATAAATTGTTTACCAATAACCGGAATTGTATCATAGTATGTAATATTCATTTAAAAATTGATAAATGGTTTGTCTGCATTTTGTCCCAATTCTTTTTAAAAACTATTTGCGTAAATAATTATGGTTAACCGGACAATATTTATCGACTTAAACTATCAGGAGAATATCCTGTGACATGGAAATGAAGCGCCTATGACATTATCTACACACAATCAGTCCTTTGAACCTGAATCGGAAAAAGCAATGGTCTATTTCGAGCGAGCCAATTACTACGCTGAACTTTCAAAATCAGATAGCCAGTACTATCATCAGGCGATACTCGACTATCAGGCTGCCATTCGTCTTGAACCCCACAATGTTGATTTTATTTATGCACGGGGCATTACCCGGATGGCACACAATAAGTTGAATGAGGCCATGGAAGATTTTGACCTGACAATCGAGTTAAACCCGGATTTTCATCTTGCTTACCATCAACTTGGCGTGATCTTAAATCAGTTGGGTATGCGCGATTGCAACATGGAACTGGGAAAAGCGGCCATTCAGTATTTTCAGAAGGCGGCGGATTTGGGGAATGGGATTGCGGCGAATATTATTGGTAAACCTTTATAACCTTATAAATTGTGAGAGCCCCCTGTTTTTTTCTATTAAAAACCCGAATGCAAATATCTTTATAAATAACATAATCATGAAAAAACTCTTTACAAAATTAACACTGCTATTTATTGTATTGGCATTGAGCCCGGCTATACAGTCTCAGATGATACTTGAATACAATTTGGAACTATCTAGTGGCACAACTATAACATTACCCTTGTATGGCACCGTAAATGTTACAGTAGACTGGGGAGATGGCAATACTGAGCCATATACAACAACAGGGAATAAAAACCATACTTATGCAACAGGTGGCACAAAAGCAGTGAGTATAAGTGGTTCCCTTACACAATTTGGGAGTGGAGTAGCCTACAATAATGCTGATAAATTAGTACGAGTTACCAGCTTTGGAAATCTGGGACTAACAAGCCTTTAAGGAGCTTTTTATGGCACAACCAATCTTGAGGAGGTTCCTGTTACTTTACCAGGTACAATAACTGAATTGTATAGTACATTTTATAGTACAGGCAAAGCTAGTATTACAGGATTAGACAGTTGGGATGTAAGCAATGTAACAACAATGCGCAATATGTTTCTTTACACTACCGCTTTTAATCAGGACATAAGCAGTTGGGATGTGAGCAGTGTAACTAATATGAGATCAATGTTTAATGGAGCAACTTCTTTTAACCAACCACTCAATAGCTGGAATGTAAGCAATGTTACTACAATGGAGCATATGTTTAGGGCAAGTGCATTCAACCAGGACATAAGCAGTTGGAATGTGAGCAGTGTTACGTTAATGAGTTATATGTTTTACAACGCAGCGGATTTTAATCAAGATATCGGCAATTGGGATGTTAGCAGCGTAACAAATATGAGTTATATGTTTTATAATGCAACGGATTTTGATCAAGATATTGGTAGCTGGGATGTAAGTAATGTAACTAATATGTATCAAATGTTTTATGGCGGAAGTCTCTCAATACCCAATTACAACAACCTATTAATTGGTTGGGCTGCCTTGGATTTGAATAATGGAGTCAACTTCCATGGCGGTAACAGCCAATATAGCCCTGGTAATGCCGAATCTGCCAGAGCTTCAATAATCAGAGATGATGCGTGGACGATTACTGATGGGGGCCTTGACGAAAGTATAATGGCACTTGAGTTTAATACAGATCTTTCTGATGGCACAACCGTTACCTTGTCGCTTTATGGTACTGTTGATGCTACAGTTTATTGGGGCGATGGCAGTAGTGAAACATTTAATACAACTGGTGACAAAGATCATACATACGCAACCGGGGGATTAAAAAAAGTAAGAATTGAAGGAACACTTACTCAGTTTGGAAGTGGCAATGCTTATAGTAATGCTGACAAGCTTGTTCGGGTAACCAATTTTGGAACTCTAGGGCTCACCTCTCTAAATGGAGCATTTTATGGCACCACAAACCTTATTGAAGTACCAGCAATACTTCCAAGTACAATTACAATATTAGACAATGCTTTTTGCCAAACTGGTGCATCATGGATTATTGGTCTGTACTTATGGGATGTAAGTAATGTAACAAGCATGAAGAAAATGTTTTTAGATGGTACGAACCTTAATTTAGATATAAGTAACTGGAATGTAAGCAGTGTAACTGACATGAGTTATATTTTTAAAAATATAATGGCATTAAACACTTCACTTTCGAATTGGGATGTTACCAATGTTACAGACATGCAAAGCATGTTTTCTGGCTCAAGTTTTAATCAGGATATCAGCAGTTGGAATGTTGTTAATGTAACAAATATGCAAGATATGTTTTCTGGCTCCAGCTTTAACCAGGATATCAGGAACTGGAATGTAAGCAATGTCATAAATATGCAAGGAATGTTTTCTAGCTCCAGCTTTAACCAGGATATTAGTAACTGGAATGTAAGCAATGTTATGAATATGCAAAACATGTTTTATGATGCAATGCTTTCAGTATCTAACTATAATGACCTGCTTATTGCCTGGGCTAACTTGGATTTGTATAATGGCGTTAATTTCCATGGTGGGAATAGTATGTACAGCCCAGGCCCAGCAGCAGCTGCTAGAGCTGCAATAATTACCGATGATGTTTGGACAATAATTGACGGTGGCGAAAACACACCGATGGTACTCGAATATAATTTAGATCTTTCCAATGGAACGAGTATTACATTGATGCTAAATGGTTTCGTAGATGTTATAATAGATTGGGGGGATGGTAACATTGAGCCAGTCACATATATCACCTCTATTAGTCATTATTATTCAACAGGAGGTATAAAAACAGTAAGCATAACGGGTTCACTAACGCAATTTGGTGAAACTTATTTATCATTCAATAATGAGAAACTCGTAAAGGTATTAGATTTTGGAAACATTGGGCTTACAAGTCTAAGGGGTGCGTTCTATCTCGCCTTCAATCTGACTGAAGTGCCTGCAGTTCTTCCTTCAGGAATCAACGATCTCTGGAATTCCTTTGGATATATAGGCCAATCAAGTATTACTGGATTAAATAACTGGGATGTTAGTAATGTTACTGATATGTCTGGAATGTTTGGCGGTGCTAATAATTTTAATCAAGATTTAAGCAGTTGGAATGTGAGTAATGTAACCAGTATGGGTGGAATGTTTAGTGGTGCTACTAATTTTAATCAAAATATTGGAAGCTGGAATGTGAGCAAAGTAACCAATATGGGCGGAATGTTTTATGGAGCTGCTTATTTTAATCAAGATATCAGCAGTTGGAATGTGAGCAACGTAACCTCTATGAGTGGAATGTTTGCAAATGCTTTTAGGTTTATGCATGACATTACCAGTTGGGATGTAAGTAATGTGATATCTATGGCCTATATGTTTAATAGCCATTATTATTTTAATCAGGATATTAGCAATTGGGATGTCAGTAGTGTTACAGATATGGAGGGGATGTTTCGAACAGCACTTGCTTTTAACCAAAATATAGGTGGTTGGGATGTGAGTAATGTAACCAATATGCATGATATGTTTTCATATACCAATGAATTTGATCAGGACATCAGCAACTGGAATGTTAGTAATGTAACCAATATGCGTAATATGTTTTACAATGCAACCCTTTCAACATCAAATTACAATAGCTTACTGATATCTTGGTCAGCTTTAGATTTATACAATGGTGTAAATTTTCACGGTGGCAGCAGCAAGTACAGCCCAGGAGCTGCTGCAGCGGCCAGAGCAGCAATAATTGCTGATG
>PCUL01000313.1 GCA_002771745.1 Bacteroidetes bacterium CG18_big_fil_WC_8_21_14_2_50_41_14 | reverse complement strand
TTGCCATATACACGGCTTTGAACGATTTCGCCCTCAGGCGTAATAATCATCAACCAATCGTCCAAATAGCCATAGTTTACCGGAACATCTCCATCAGAGGAAGTGGTGGCACCATAGGTCAATATATTGCCGTTTTTCAATAATTTCACATAGCCTCCGTATTCTCGCCCGCTGCCTCCATAACTGTGTTCCCAGATGATATTGCCCTCACCATCAATCTTTACTATCCATCGGTCTGCCTCACCATGATTCCCGGATTGTACATTGCCATCATCTGAATAACTGAGGGTACCGAAATAGAAATTTCCTTGATTGTCCGCAATAATATCGTTTGGATACTCTGCTCCCGATCCTCCATAGGTTTTACTCCACATCATATTTCCAGTGGAATCCACCCTGTAAATCAATATGTCTTGATCACCATTTCCTCCCATTGTTATATCATAATATACTTCCCCAAAAATAAGATACCCATCTTCGGTCGCCACAATACTCTTGGCTTCATCTGGCCACTCCGTACCATAGCAAGCTTGCCAGGATATTTGCATGTTGTTTTGTGCATGGGATGGTTGAGAGAAAGTGAGTATAAGAAGAATGAAAAATATCGAGAAGGTAAATGCTTGTTTTTTAGTTATATTCGCCAATAGCACAATGAACTGTATGCCATACAAATACATATATTTAATAAGTTGAGATTTTATCTTCATAGCTCAAAACTAATAAAAAACAGGTGGGATTAGTTGCATCCCACCTGTTTGATTAACGCATTATTTTACAATTAGTTTTGTTGAAGCAACTAATTTACCCGCGCTTAAGGTGCAAATATACACTCCGGATTTAATTTCTCTTGTATCCCATACGCGTTTCCCCTGAACTCCTGAAATGCTAATGGTACTAATCGTTTTACCTGTAACATCGGCAATACTGATCAAGCCTGTGGTTTCGGCAGGTGGCAGTTGCCAGGTAAATTCCACCCATTGGGAGGCAGGATTTGGATCAACCGATAGCTCTAGCCCCAAAGCCTTGGCCCACTCGTCCTGATCGATGGGTTTAACTGTTTTTAAACCAATATTTTCAGGCAATGAAGGACGATCGAAATAATGCATGCCGTAGGCATACTCAAGGATGCTCCGTGCTGAGTACTTGGCACTTCCCAGTCCGTTGTCGGCCAGACTTGTAATGGTAGCCAGTTCAGAGGATGTTAATTGGTGAATGTTGCGCTGCTGTTGAGCCAATTGTATTTGTAGCTCCACCATGGTATGGTAATCGTTGTAAGCCAATAGTTGATCTCCTTCCAATTCATAAATGGACGGCAGTATGTCCAGCAGGCTTTGCGCAGAAGCGTAATCATCCTCATCCATATAAGTGGAAATGATCTGCTTGTCCATTTCGTAGCCGCCAATATTATCCAGCCAGTAGCGTAGTTGAACAAAATCCGTGATGCTGTCGTGCTGCAAACTTCGGATGATGTCCTGAGCTGCATTGACATACCCATGATGATACTTGGCCATTTGGTTTTGCAATACAGATTTGTAGGTAGAGCCGTTGGCAACCTGCATCAGTATGTCGATCATGTATTCAGGTAATGGATTTTCTTTGTCTTCCAGATAACTGATTAGCTCTTCTTTCCTTAATTCTTCCGGATTGGCCGACAGAATTTCGAGCAGTACAGCATCCGGGAAAACATCCGTCCGGTCCGACATGGCCATTAACACTTCCTGTGAAAGGTGTGGCGAATCACCAAGCAATTTGTTGCGCAGCACCCACATTTCGTCAGCAGTGGCACTTTCAATGTCCGATAGTTCGGCACTGGTGCTACCTCCATCCACAAGACTACTGTAAAGTATCTCAATATTGGTATAATCTGCCAGCTTTTCGGCAAATTCTGTTTCCTTTGCCAGTTTTTGAGAAGTTGTTAACTTGGTTGATATTCCGCCACTGCCATGGAGTGTTGGGCAGGTGTTTTGAATATCTATTGGAAATTTATAGACATAATCTGAAAATTTACTTAACCATTCATTTGGATTTCTCATATTATAATAGTATCTGATATCCTGAGTACCGTCATTTTGTAATTGCATCGTGCATGCTGATGGATAGGTTAATATATTGCCGGATGGCATATCAGGGTATCCCATGTTTCCTCGTATGGCTGAATTTGTTGCCACATGGAAATCATAGTCGTTGTAGTAATTCTGGTTACATTGATAGGTAACCCCTGTTTTATCGTCTAAATCCTCACTTCGATTGTATAGTTCAGCCAAATTCCCCACACTTAATCCTGTATATTTATTCCTGTAGATGTCATCACTAAATGAAGGGCAGGCAAAAACCCTGATGCCTATGTAATGCCCATCCTCCGCACCCGTGAATTTCATAAACTCATTGTCCTCCAGGATAAATCCATTTGAAGAATGGATGTCCATACCGAATGATTCAGATACCTGGTAGTTGGCTTTGCTCACAGGGTTTTCACCTATTCCGAATGTTGAATTGGTTACGATGGCATTCAAGGTTGAAACCGCATAGACTCCCACACTGTTATTGGTAAAAAGCGCCTGCCTTACCGTGAAAAAAATCCCATCTTCAATATTAGTATTATATGAAGCAACCGCCCTGTAAAAACCTGAAAAATTTGAATGAAGGATGTATTCTTCCGGGCAGGGATCTACTGCATTCTGGCAATTGGGCAACACGCTAAATTCGGATTCATATGCAGCAATGCCCTGGTTGTAAGGAGATACTCCATTGGTATTAGTGAGACTGAAGTCGCAGTTTTTAAATTCAATTCCCTTCACCTTGTCCAAATCCACATGTTTGTAAAAGGTATAGTCGGGAATGTAGTTTTCATTCAGATCGAAGGTACAATTGCTAAAATAGCTGGCATTGCCGATTTCGGCAACAGATCCGGGCATGTGATTTTGATAGGTCATAAAATGTACTGACTTGGTATTGTTGGTAAAACGGGAGTCAAACGCTCCAACAATCCCTCCGGTACCCGAATCCCAAAGAACATTTCCATTCGCATCCCTGGTCAATAGACCAACGGCTTCTATGGCGTTTTCGATGGCAGAGTTATGCATACTAAGACGTCCCTGGTATTGTACCCATTGCATATCGATTAATTCAGGTTGCTGCGATTTGGTTTTGTCGCCCTGCACTTCAACGCCCTGCCACATAAGGTTACATTCTTCATGGTTTGTCAGGGTGGTACCCACCAATTCGAGGGTGGCACCGGGTTCGATAATGATTTCAGCATTTTTACCGAATTCATATACTGATCCGGTAATAGTAAGAGTTGCTCCTGAGTGAACCAATATGCCCTCCTCGAAACTGTAAGTATTGAGCGGAAACTCGGCATCGGGCAGTGTCCTGTTATTGAATACTTCAAATTTGGTGTCTTTAAAATCGTAGTAATCATCGTTGATACCAATGATAAACTTACCTTCAGAAGAAATACCTCTCGCATCGGTAATGATGTAGGAGTACTCACCTTCAGATAGTCCATCTTTGTAAAAATAATGATCATTCTCATCGTACACAAAACCTGTGATGGGTACATCATCCTTTAGGCAGGTAATCGTATAATCAGGTGTTCCTCCACCGGCATAGATAGTTACTGTTCCATCTGACATTCCAGGGCAGCTTACATCTGAGATTTCTGACATGGTGCTCAACACATCGTGCTTGGGCAGCATGTGGTAGGTAATCCATGGATTTGGCGGATCAATTTCTGTGAATGCACGCTTGTTTGTAAGAAAACCATAGAATCCTGTAGCTTGCTGTGGTAAATGAAAATAATCACTTTCGAAGGTATTATTCTGTGGATCCGGATTAATACGGCCCAGGTAATCACCGGTGTTTTTTACCGCGTAGATATAACCATCTGGAGCCGTCTGAAGACTTGTACGTAAATAGTCACCTGAAGAGGCCATGGTGGTTTTCAATTGAGTAGTGTAGTTGTACTTAACAATTCCCGCGTTGGCACATGAAAGATAAATGGTATTATCTTCCAACTCTGAAAACTCAACCCCCGCGATAACCCCTTCACCAATACTATAAACAGATTCCTGACTCGTGCTGTTATTCATGTCGTATTTAACCATATACAAATTACCGGTACTTTCCAAGGTCGTCCAGGCAAATTGTATGTGGTTACCAGATTGCTTCATCTCCATTTCATGGGCACTAAAATGGTTCTCTAGTAGATAATTGTTTTCGGCTACCAGATTTTCAACAACTACATTAAAGGGATCATTGTTAATAATATCCTGCATGCTTACCCTGTTTAAACCATTCTCATCAGAGGTGTAGTAAATATACCTGTCAT
>PCUL01000348.1 GCA_002771745.1 Bacteroidetes bacterium CG18_big_fil_WC_8_21_14_2_50_41_14 | reverse complement strand
ATGGGGAGGAGATCCGTTTTACCTGCCCAATGCTTTTACGCCAAACGGTGACGGACTCAATGACAAGTTTGGTCCGGTCCGGAAATTCGATTATATAAACAAGTTCCACATGAGCATCTACAACCGTTGGGGACAAAGAGTTTATGAAACATCCGACATCAATAATGGCTGGGACGGCACCTACAAAGGCATCCCGTGCATGATCGGTGCGTATGTTTATCGTATTGTATTCGAAGGATTTGGACAAAACCAGGAAAGTAAGGTTATGGAAGGGATAGTCGTGTTGGTCAGATAATCAGGCTTGATATCGGGCTGGAACTGAATTACAGGTGTTGTAACCCGAAATGCTCCTATCACAATGTTCATTTTCTTTGTTTTATGTCAGAGCACAAACTATCGGATATTGTCAGGGATTTTAATAAGCACACATCAAAATCCTATATGAGCAGGAATAGTTGAGTTTGAGCACGAATATATGTATTCAGGTGTCCGAAACTTTTTAGAACCTGAAGGTGTTATTGAAACAATTGCGTTATAAATCAGGAGATAGATATGACAGCGTAGTTTCACTTCTCTGCCTGGTGGCATAAGACTTCGCTTTGGGGGGATGTCGCTATTGAAATGCAAGTTTTTCAACAGGTAAAAGCAAGCGATAGAGATAACAATTAAAATACAGTCAAATTGGATATGATTGGTAAAGATCTTCAACTTATGTATCAGGTAATATGATAGAGCTGACCTCAATACCAAATGGAATTTATGCCAGTCATCTTAATTTACATAACTGACAACCAATAAAAAAACAGCAAATTATTATTTAGAATAAATATAAATTAGGGGGGTGCAATATATTTTATGAAATGGCATAAAATAACATTACTTTTGGTAGTAATAATTACATTAGTGCATGTAATTGACATTACCAGAAAAAAAACTCCTTAGTCAATAAACGAAGATGACGCAAATCACAACGAAAACAAAGAAAGGAGGTCGTTGGCAAAGATAAAATAAATTTCCGATTGCGAAAGTGTA
>PCUL01000102.1:289-19248 GCA_002771745.1 Bacteroidetes bacterium CG18_big_fil_WC_8_21_14_2_50_41_14 | reverse complement strand
AATGAAGCATTTCCGGCCTGGATAATTAAAAATACAGAACCTGAAAATCCCAATACGATGCCAATCATTTTGTTTTTTGTAATGCGCTCTTTAATAATGAAATGAGCGAAAAACAAAACTAATATAGGAACCCCTACCATAATTACCGATGCATTGATTGGCGTAGTAAGATTAAGACCTTCAAAGAATAAGATTTGGTTGATTGCGACGCCAAAGATAGCTGCAATGAACATTTTCAAAAGGTCGTGTTTCGCAACAACTTGTTTGGGCATGATGAGTGAAATGACCCAAAAAATGGCCATGGCGCCTGTTACACGTAAAAAAATGACGGCTCTTGGAGCCAGATAATCAGGCATGATTCCTTTGGCAACAACATAATTTATCCCAAATATAATGTTGGCTCCAATAGCAGCAAGGTGCGCTACAACTAATTTGTTGCGGTTTAAAAAATGACCCTGATCGGGTATTGGGTTCATGGGATTTAGAAGGGGAGGTCGTCTTCGGGCAGGCCCAAATCATCGGGTGGCAGGTTAGGGAGCGTGGCAGCGGGAGTGCTTCCTTCATCTGAGCCACGTTGAATACGCCAGGCACGTATGTCTGTGTACCAGCGTCCATTGAATTCGCGCGATTCGATGTTTACCGAAGCTGTAATGTGGTCACCTTCAACCACTCCTGCTAAGGCTGACAATTTTTCACCCCATACATTCATGCAGATTTTTTTTGGATATTGGTCATCGGTTTCAATGACAAATTCCTGCTTTTCCCATCTTCCGTTTTTCCCTTCTCCCGAAACGGGAGTCATTTTTTGGATTAATTTTCCGGTAAGTTCAATATTCATTGGTCGTTTTTGTTTTCAAAAGTACAGTTTTTTGCATTTTGGAACCGGTGTTTTCTTAAAGAATTTTTTTTTATGCTGACAGCGCATTGCTTATTACCTGATCTAATTCAGGTCGTGATTCGCCTAATAATCTTAAATGATTTTCGATGTCTTCTGAATGAGGCAGGCAATGTGTTTTTGAGATTTCAAGGATTTCGCACGCCAGCAGCCAATCGTGATTGGAATTTTTCAGATAAGTCTCCCAAATTTCCGTCAGGTGGCTTACAGGCTCATGGCCTTCACGGATATTTCTAAGCCTGGTGTAGATTTTATGCCTCTCCCTGGTTTCTTTTGGAATTATTATCTTGTGTGTTTTTTCAGCAGGTGGCTCATAACTCAATCCGTAACCTACCGGATCGGCGGGACCATTATAAACGGATACAATATGCTCGCCCACAGCCATGTCAAAAATCCCCCAGGAAGGTTCAAACAAAATTCCTTCCTGGTATTTAACCAGACAATCGCTAAAGCTCATCAGAATGACAACCCTGTCTTTCCGAATTAAGGATCGAAGGATACCGGTTACTTTAATACCTGATTCAAATTCAAATTCCGATGGCTGATCTTTAATGATCCCCAATTCAGCAAGATCCGCATCTGAAAGCAGTCGAGTGGGTTTTAAGGAACCTTTAATCTTCCCGACAGGTGAACCAAAACCATCTTGATGGTGCTCTTTTCCGTGGCCGGGGAGCAGCTTGTTTTTGTAACATAAGATGGTCGGGCCGGTGGTATTCAGGTAAATGGCTTGGCTGTTTTGTGACAACACATTGGTGAATACTCCTGAGACCTGCAGTCCTGAGGCAAACCTGGCGGTTGCGGCGTTTCCTGATGCGATGGCTTTAAGTAATCCTTCCAATCCTCCTTTTTTTAATGCCATTTGGTTGGTGAATTCCTCCAGTACCTTGTTTAAATGCGCAAAGTCAGGTGTGACGAATAGCTGCGGCTGAGGTTTGGTGATGTCGAAATTGTAATGGATGGCTTCGATGGTATAGGGCAGTTTTGTCACCTCCTTTTTCATGGCACCTGTACATTCGCCAATAGACGACAGCAATCCGGCTCCATAGATTTTTGGATGCTCCAGATTGCCAATCAACCCATATTCCACGGTCCACCAGTGAAGGTTCCTGATGAGTGCCATTTCAGATGGAATGCCCATGTTATTGCTTATATGATCGATTTTTGCTTCCGCTTCGACAAGTTCATTTTCGGTCGAATAAGGGTCAGCCTTGAGGATACTTAAATGGCGAATGGCCTCGTACAGTTCATTGTCTTTTTTCGATGAAAAGGCTTTGGAACCGATTTCGCCAAAATTGCGCAAATAATCAGAATATTCCTTGTCAACAATAATGGGAGCATGTCCTGCTGCTTCATGGATGATGTCTGGGGCAGGAGTATATTCTATCTGATCAACAGTCCGAATGTCGGCAGCAATGACCAAAACCTTGTGTTTTTGAAATTCCATGAATGCTGCGGGCGGAATAAACCCGTCTACTGCTACCGCAGCCCAACCAATTTTGCTCAGGATTTGATTCATCTCATCAATGCTTGGAATATTTTCAATGCTGATGCCTGTTTTTGCTAATCCATCCAGATAGGCAGGGTGAGCCACCAGGGTTAATTTTCGAAGGTTTTGCTTCATAACATATCGCCAGACAGCGTGATCCTGAGGCGTGTACAGTTCGTGATGCTGATCGGTGATAAAGCATTTCAAATGCTCGGGAAGCTGCTCAATGACGGAGTTGTTGACCATAACTTAATTTAGAAGGAGTATAAATTGTGTCAAAAGTAAAAATAATTAAACAATACGGATGCGTATTTAACGCTTTATAGGATTTTTGTTTCATGATGAATGATGTGAAGTTGTACTTGGCATTGCCTGTTCTTAAGGAATTTGCAAATTTGCCGGCTTTGGTTGAGTTGCTTAATCAGCAAACTGAGCGTAATTTTCGTCTGGTGGCTTGTGTAAACCATTACGAACACTGGAGAAAACAGGCCGAATTTGAAGAAACCATTTCAGACAATGAGAAAAGCCTGGAATATTTGTTGTCCGTTGATGCGTTTCCTGTAACCATCATCGATCATGCTTTACCGGGTAAAGGCTGGTCGCTCAAAAATGGAGGCGTGGGTTGGGCACGCAAAATGGCCATGGATGCCATTGCCAAAATAGCCCGACCGGAAGATATCATCGTGAGTATTGATGCCGACACTTATTATCCACCCAATTACTTGTCAGAAATAAAGAAAATTTTCAACCAGGATACCAAGGCTGTCGGACTGTCCATCCCGTATTACCATGAATTGGTTGGCAATGATACCGATAAGCTTATCCTGAGGTATGAGTTATATATGAGGCATTATGCGTTGAACATGCTCCTGATTAAGAATCCTTATGCGTTTACCGCGATGGGGTCAGCCATGGCTTTTCCGGTTTGGGCTTATCAGAAGGTGGGTGGCATCACGCCTGTTAAAAGTGGCGAGGATTTTTATTTCATTCAAAAACTTGTTAAGACGGGCAGGCTGATGAATTGGTGCGAAACCGTTGCTTATCCTTCGCCCCGATTTTCCAATCGGGTTCTGTTTGGAACCGGGCCTGCCCTCATCAAAGGAAATACAGGCGATTGGACTTCTTACCCCATTTACCATCCTGAGTTGTTCATTGCTGTGGCAACTACTTTCTCGAATTTCGGGCAATTGTATATTAAAGACATGGAAACTCCCATGGACGAATTTTTGTTTTCATGTTTTAAAGTCAACGATCTTTGGCAACCCCTTAGAAAGAATTACAGAAGTATGGAAAACTTTGTTCGTGCCTGTATAAACAAGGTTGATGGTTTAAGGATTTTACAGTTTCTTCGTCAGCAGCAGCAGCTCCTTGAAGTGTCAGATGCACAAGTTTTTGCACAAACCTATCAACATGACCTATCCTTGATCTTAAGTGAAAATCAAATACAGGTTTTAGCTAAATCGGGGTTCAATTCGTTAACAACCGATCAACTTGACTTTCTAAGAAACAGGTTGTTTCAGAAAGAAAATTCACTCAGAAAGGAAATGCAATTCAATTGTTTGTAAATTGCAGTAAATTTTTGGTGTATGTTTCATCTCATCACGATTTTGGGTCCAACAGCTACCGGCAAAACAACATTGGCCTGTCATTTGGCAGCACTCCTTCAGGGCGAAATAATCAGCGCCGACTCACGCCAGGTATACCGGGGAATGGATTTGGGAACGGGTAAAGACTTAACCGATTTCCATTTAAAGGGCTATGATGTTCCATATCACTTAATTGACATTGTGGATCCAGGCTATGAATTTAATGTTTTCGAGTTTCAACAGCACGTAGTCAGGGCTCTTGAAAAAGTGGAACATAACGGCAGGTTGCCGATCCTGTGCGGAGGCTCGGGACTATATCTGGATGCGGTGCTGCGTGGTTACCAATTACAACGGGTTCCCGAAAATAAGGTGCTTCGGGAATTTCTCGAGACACTTTCTATGGAGTCGTTGACAAGAAAACTTAAATCGTATGGCCCGGTTCACAATACTACTGACATCAACGAACGCCATCGTTTGATTAAGGCTATTGAAATTGCTGAGCATCATATAAATCATCCAAAACCGGATTTTATCATGCCTCGGGTTTCATCCATTAATTTTGGTTTGCATTTTGAAAGACAACACCTTCGTGACAGGATAACCCAACGGCTAAGACAACGGTTTGAAGAAGGAATGGTTGATGAAGTGAGAAATCTCCTCAGCAGTGGCCTTCTTCCGGAACAATTGAAATTTTATGGGCTCGAATATAGATTGATTACTCAACATGTGATGGGTGAGCTGACTTATAATGAAATGTTTGAGCTTCTAAACACTGCGATCCATCAGTTTGCCAAACGCCAAATGACCTGGTTCAGAAGAATGGAAAATGGAGGCGTACGGATTCATTGGATAAACGGAAACATCAATTTGGAAGAAAAACTGGCAACTATTTTAAGTTTTTTGCCTAAAGCCTAAGCACATGGTCGTAAGGTTTATCGCGATATGTACATTTCTGATCAGCCTGACTGCGCTGGCTCAAAGGCCTTTGCTTTTCGATAAACAGGCTCTCGAAAATCCTCAAGTCAGGTTTATCAGGCTTACAACTGAAGATGGATTGTGTCATAACCGGGTTACGGCGTTGCTACAGGATCAGTTTGGGTTTGTTTGGGTGGGAACCATCAATGGCCTAAATCGCTATGATGGGCGCGCATTTGAAGTGTACAAGGAAAACCCCGACAATTTCACCTCCTTGTCTTCCAGCCACATTTCTTCCTTGGTGTGCGATCGGAAAGGAGACCTTTACGTGGGCACAAAAAGCGGGATTAATCAGTATAACAGACTGACAAACAATTTTAAACATCTGGAATTAGTTGGCGACAGCACCGTTGTGCCATTTCCGGATATTCGGGAGTTGTTGCTCGAAAACGATTCGATCCTTTGGATTGACACTCAGGAAGGACAATTGGTTCAATTTAATATCAATCAACGTTTAATAACTCAGGTCTATATACACCCCAAAAGCACACAACCGTATTATTTATATCATGATTTGTATCTAGATCATGAAAATGTGTTGTGGTTGGGTGTGCGGGGGTATGATATGATGTACCTGAACACGAAGGCGCAAAAACTGGAGTCCATAGCTGCTGATGAGAATGATTTTTCAAAAAAAAGGACAAGTGATGCGTCCTGTTATTTTGAAGACAGTAAAGGAAACTTTTGGGTGTCAGCAATTGATGGAGTTTACCTGATGGACAAGACTCAGCGAACATTTAAAAAATTGATGAATACCTCCACTTTTGATATAAACGAAGATAAAAACGGAAATCTTTGGTTTGCGACAGGAAGTGGTATTTTTAAGTATAACCACATTGAGAACAAAATGATGAGGTTTCTAAATGAAAAGGATAATCCACACTCCATAACGAGTAACAGCACGTATAAAATCCTTGAAGATCAGGTCGGTAATATGTGGTTTGCTACGAGTATGGGGTTAAATATTTATAATCCGTCACCATTTCCATTTGGAACCTATACCCATATACCCGGTATATCAAATTCACCTGAAGGTTATGTGGTTACTGCGGTAGCTGAAGACAATCATCATAACCTTTGGATTGGATTTGAGGAGGATGGGCTGGATTATTTTAACACGAAAAACGATCGTTTCGTACACTACATTCGTCAGGGGAATAGTAAGAACCAGTTGGCCGTCAATCTGGTGTCGGCGCTTTATTTCGATAAAAAAAACCGACTGTGGATAGGACTGTGGCGAGGCATTGGTTTTAATCTCTACGAGCCTGAAAAAGATCGCTTTAGTTTGTTTACTTATTATAAAAAAAATCTACAAAAAGACTGGTATGCAGATTTTTGTGAAGATGATAAGGGTCATTTTTATATCGGGTTTTGGGGAGCCGACGGATTGGTTTACTTCGACAGGGAAAAACGGGAATTTGGGGAGAGTCTGCAATCCCGGTTTCTACGAACTGAATGTTCACGCCTTATTACCAGACTTTATCACGATCGCCAAAATACCATTTGGGTTGGAACTACCGAATGTGGGCTGCACCGCTATTTTCCGGAGAGGGATTCTGCAACGGCTTTTTTTTGTGATGGGAAGGACAGCTCAGGCCTTGTTTCTGACGACATTAAAGACATCACCCAGGATGAGGATGGTACCATTTGGGTGCTCACTTCAACCTTGCAGAAATTTGATGATCAAACCCGGCGATTTAATGAATATGGTGCTGCTGATGGCTTTTATTCTGTCGATCCCATTTCCATCCTTTCTGATAAGGACAGTTGTTTGTGGATAACCACCAAAGGGGACGGGCTTTTTAAATTTGACAAGAGAAATAATCACTTTACCCAGTATTTGAAAACAGATGGCATTCAGGGAAATACTTTTACCTCAGCCAGATTAGCCTTGAGTGATGGCAGGTTGTTCTTTGGAGGTGTAAATGGATTCAATTTATTTAACCCAAGGGATATTATGGTAGACACTGTCGTGCCAAAACCTTTTTTTGGACGGTTTTTTGTAAACGATCATATTGTTAGTCACGATCTGAACCAACAATCAAGTATCACAATGATGCCCAATGACAAAGTATTCTCCATCGAATTGAACAGTACTGACCTCATTAATCCGGAGCGGTATTTATATCAGTGCATGTTGATAGGTTTCGACAACACCTGGGTTGATGTGGACAACACACAACGAAAGTTGCGCTATGCTGCTGTGCCGCCGGGAACGTATCAGTTAAAGTATCGGTTAGGCAACAGAAATGGAAAATGGTCGGGTGAATTAGCAAGTGTATCTATCCTGATCAAACAACCTGTTTATCAAACACCATGGTTCATTTTTCTTGGTTTCTTAGCATTCGCCATTTTGCTGTTTCTGTACATAAAAAGACGGGAATACGAATTTAAGATCAAGGGAAAGGCCATTGAATTACAGCAACGCGTTTTTCGACTACAAATGAATCCTCATTTCATGGGCAATTCATTGTTGGCCATTCAAAATTTCATCTACGCCCGCGATCCCAAAGCAGCGGGCAATTACCTGTCCGATTTTTCACGCCTGTTCAGGTTGATCTTAAACAATAGCAAATCGGAATTTATTCTGATTTCCAAAGAGATCGAAACGCTGGAATTATACTTAAAACTACAGAGTCTTCGATTTCCGGGAAAATTTGAAGTTACATTTGAAATGGATGAAACGATCGATCCCGATGGATATATGATTCCACCCATGCTTGCCCAGCCTATAATCGAAAATGCGCTTGAGCATGGGTTGTTTACAAAAGAAGGCAAAGGAAAGCTAATGATCAGGTTTTTACGTGAAAATGACCACCTTATCTTTGAAGTGGATGACGATGGAATTGGGCTTACAGCTGCTTTGAAACTTAATTTAGGAAAATCAATGCATGATAGCACGGCCTTAAAAATCACCCAGGAAAGAATTGAGATATTAGGAAAAAAGTATGGGTTTATGGTAAAATTTGATGTGAATGAAAAATGGAACGAAGAGGGGCAATCCCTTGGAACAACGGTACGGTTTACCTTACCATATTGCTATTCAACTGGTTTTAACTAATATTTAAGAGATGCTACGGACAATTATTGTAGATGACGAACCAAATGCCCGCCAGGTAATAAGAAACATTCTGGAATTGTATTGTAATCAGGTTGAAATAGTTGGCGAAGCCGCAAATGTTAAACAAGGATTGGCCCTCATAAAGGATCAAAAACCGGATCTGGTGCTTTTGGATATCCGCATGCCCGATGGTACCGGCTTCGATTTACTAAACAAGGCAAGGGGATTAAATTTTAGGTTTATCATTATTACAGCTTTCGAGCAATTTGCAATTCAGGCAATCAAGCGAAGTGCTCTTGATTACATTATGAAGCCCATCAATGCAAATGAATTGATCGAAGCCATCGAAAAAGCGGTAATCACTGAATATCGACCAGAGGCTGAATCTGTTAAACTGGACAATTATTTTTACAACCTGCAAAGAGAGGCTCATGAGCACCGGATCGTGTTAAATACCTTAAATTCCATTCATGCAGTTAAAATCAAAGACATCATCAGGTGCATGGCTGATAAAAATTACACAGATGTTTTTTTGTTGAATGGCAAATATTTAACGCTTTCAAAAACGTTGAAGGAGTTCGAGGAAATACTTACTGAACACGGCTTTTTCAGAACACATCAGTCTCATCTGATCAATATCCGGTTCATTGAATCATACGAAAAAGGATTGGGAGGTACGGTAGTGATGAGTGATGGTTCTAAAGTACCTGTTTCTTCACGCCGGAAAGAATTGTTTTTAAAACTGATTCAAAAATTGTGAAAATTTCTTTTGACAATCTATTGGAAATCTCTTAGCAGATACTCAACACTTGATTACGAATATTCATCTTGACATAGCGTCCGCTCAATCATGTTCGTAAATAGACAAGCTTGTGACTACTTTTAGCTCATATTTTTTTAACCCGTTTGTTAAAAGGCAAACACAAAACTAAAAATTATGAAATTAAAAAGTTTACTAAAAGTCTTAGGTATCATGCTCCTCAGCATGACCTTTATTTATGGGTCCTGTAATAAAAAGGACGATCCAACGCCACCTCCGGCAGCTTATGTACCCACCTTCTCAGCCACCTATTTTTCAGTTGATATGGGTGGGGTTGATTACCTCGATTTCTATATTACCTGTGTATCTGATGACTGGGAAATGATCAAGGTGATAGTAACTTATCCGGGAGGTGCCGGTAAAGACACCTTTACTGGTGGAGGCGCTATTCAACTTCAAGGCGAACCGTTTACCTTTCCCAATTATTTCCTGAAACTGGGTGGAAACTGGACCTTCTCGATTACGGGCAATATTAAATCTGGTGCTCACGTAGGGGAAAGTTTCGCTGTAAATACAAGCATAAGCGTTTCAGGAAAATAACAATTAACCTGATTATGAAGAAAAGCCTTCAATTGGGTTTTTCTTCATAATTTTTTGTTAGCCTGGTTTAATATCGGGTAGAAGGCTGCGCTAAGGCGCGGCCTTTTTTTAATCGTTGGCTTTGTCGCCAAGCAAGGGCACAAACCTAAATGCACCAAACGATTCGGCGGTGAGTTCTCCCGTAAGTTGTTTAGTGTAGCGCATCATGGTTTGCACCGCTCCATGCCCTAAAGGCACAACAATAGTACCTCCCGGTTTGAGCTGATCAATCAGGTTCTCGTGGAGGTTTGGTGCTGCTGCCGTAATTAATATCTTGTCAAATGGTCCATAAGTTGGCAATCCCTTGTTGCCGTCTCCATAAAAAACCTTTATATGATAGCCAAGTTCTCTAAGAAATTCTTTTGTCCTGTCATACAATCGTTTTTGTCGTTCGACGGAAAAAACCTTTGCCCCCAGTGCTTCAAGCACACATGACTGATATCCGGATCCAGTACCTATCTCAAGTATTTTATCGCCTTTTTTTACTTGTAACAATTCGGTTTGAAAAGCAACAGTATAAGGTTGTGATATGGTTTGACCTGATCCAATTGGAAAGGGTTTGTCTTCGTAAGCAAATTCAAGAAATGACGAATCCAGGAAAAAATGCCTTGGAATGGAACCCATTACTTCCAAAACACGTTCATCACAAATTCCCTTTTTCCGGATCGTGTCCACCAGTTTTTTTCGCATTCCCTGATGTCGGTACGAATCTTCCATTTTTCTTCTCTACACTCCTTATTAGTTCTCAATAATGTGCGAAAATAGAAATAATGACAGCAAGAAAAAACTACCTTTGTCAAAAATTTTAATTTATGATAAAAATTGGTGTGTTGGGCGTTGGTCATTTGGGCAAAATCCACTTAAATTGTATTCAGAAAATTGAAGAATTTCAACTGGTTGGCTTTTATGATACAGATCCTGAAAGGGTACAGCTGATTGAGCAGGAATTTGGGATTAAAGGTTACAGTAGTATCAACGATTTACTGGATGTAGTTGACGTTGTTGATATTGTTACCCCAACTGTTTCGCATTTTAGTTGTGCTTCTGAGGCCATCCGCAAATCGAAACACGTTTTTATCGAAAAACCAATTGTTACAACCCCGGATGAAGCGCTGGAGTTGATAAAACTGGCTACAGCTGCCAATGTTAAAGTACAGGTTGGACATGTTGAACGCTTCAATCCCGCTTTTTTAGCTGCCCAGCCATTTATTACCAACCCCATGTTTGTTGAAACCCACCGTTTGGCGTTGTTTAACCCTCGTGGAACCGATGTACCCGTGGTGCTTGATTTAATGATTCACGATATTGATATTGTGTTGAGTGTTGTCAAATCCAAAGTACGCGATGTTTACGCCAGTGGAGTGAATGTGGTAAGCGATACCCCTGATATTGCCAACGCACGCATTGAATTTGAAAATGGAGCCGTTGCCAACCTCACTGCAAGCAGGCTTTCTTTGAAAAATATGCGTAAAACAAGGATTTTTCAGCGTGATGCCTATATCACAGTAGATTTCCTGGATAAGGTTAGCGAGATTATCCGCATGGAAGAAATTGATGCATTGCCTGCCGACCCGATGGCCATGGTCATCGATTTGGGAAATGGCAAGAAAATGAAACGCATTTCATTTGAAAAACCAGTAGTTGGCAATATTAACGCCATTGTGGAAGAACTTAAAAGTTTCAAAGATTCTATCATATACAACAGGGTGCCACCCGTCAGTATTCAGGATGGCTATCAGGCCTTGCAGGTGGCACACATGATCATGGAAAAAATCACCGCTTCATTGCCAAATGATCACGGGCCGCTACAATAAATAACAATCGTTTTCGTTTCTACACACAAAGGATTTAATGGTTTGAGGCTAAAGATATTGCTATATGGCATTTTAGGATTGCTGATGATGACATCAACGTTTGCATGGCAGGGATGCTATAAGTTCGATGGGGATCAAACGGTTCCTGCTTATCTGCAAATCGATTCTGTTTCTTTAACGACCAACTATTCAGAAGAAGGCGCCAGTTCAGCGAAAATCACCGATGTGTGGGTGTATGTAGATGATGGATTGATCGGTGTTTTTGAACTACCGGCCTTGTTCCCGATACTGGCGCAGGGTAAGCACAAACTTGAAATTCGCCCTGGTATAAAACTCAATGGCATTTCCAGTACAAGAGTTCCTTATCCTTTTTACAATCCAATCGTGTACACTAACTTCGAGTTTGTTCCTGAGCAGATATCTGATCTCAAAACCATTTCAACTACCTATTATTCTAATTTATCTTTTCAATGGATGGAGGATTTTGAACAGGCCGCTCTTTCGTTTGAGGAATTAAATATTAGTGATACGGTGATCAAACGCACATCACCTGCAAATAATCCTGTCGCATTTTTAAGCCCAAATTCACACTATTCCGGTGTAATTAGTTTAACAGAAGAAAAACCTGAGTATGGCGGAGCTTCTTTTAATAGCTTTATTATGCCCGAATCTCAGGGAACTGCCGTGCTTTTAGAGTTAGATTTTAAGACCAATAACGCGGTTACAATAGGCTTGCTCATGCGTATTAATAGTAGTTTTACTGAAATCCCCCTCGTTATATTAGGTCATAATGAAGAGTGGACAAAAATATATATCAACCTTGGACCAAATATTTCCTTAAATTCCACGGCCAGTGATTACAAAGTCATTTTCAGAGCAGGTTTGGAGGACGATATTTCCAATGCTGAGATTCTGATTGATAATATCAAAATTGTTTCAAGATAACAACCGTATGAATAGACATCTACAAGTTGCTAAATACGTTGTTCTCGACTGGCTGGCAGCAGCCCTGGCTTGGAGTTTGTTCTATATTTTCCGGAAATACTCTGAGGATCCCAGTATCTTATCACACATCGAAACCGTGCTTGACGACAGGAAATTCTGGATGGGAATTATTCTGGTACCTGTCTTTTGGTTGATACTTTACCTGATGGTTGGATCCTATCGGCGAATATACCGCAAGGCTCGCTTAAAGGAACTGGGCGAAACGCTCATTATCACTCTTATTGGAGTTACGGTCATCTTTTTTATTCTTATTCTGGACGATTTTATAGTTACGTACAAATCGTATTACCAGTCGTTCGCGATTCTTTTTTTTCTGCAGTTTTCAATCACATATATTTTCAGGTTGACGCTGACCACTATTACGGTAAAAAGCATCCATAGTGGAAAACTTGGCTTCAATACCATTATTATTGGTAGCAATGGCAATGCCATGAAAGTTTACAACGACATAACAAGTCAGGAAATATCTTCCGGAAATCATTTTGTTGGCTTTGTTAATGTTCACGATAGGGATGATTTTAAGATTGGCAAGTTTTTGCCGCATTTAGGAGCATACAAGGACCTGAATACGGTAATAAATGATTTTAAAGTGGAAGAGGTGGTCATCGCCATTGAGCGATCTGAGATAGGTACCATCGAACGCATCATAACAGAACTTGAGACTACCAGTGTGATTATCAAGGTTATCCCGCTGATGCAAGATATTATTTTCGGGTCAGTACGAACGCGGGGAATTTTTCATACCCCTTTAATTGAAATTTCGCCCGACCTGATGCCTGCATGGCAGCAGTCGCTAAAGCGGTTGATTGACATTATTGCTTCCTTAATGGCCATGATCGTCCTGATTCCTGTGTATATTTTCACCGCTATCGGAGTTAAATTATCTTCGCCCGGAGCTATTCTGTTTTCTCAGGAGAGGATTGGGAAACACGGCAAACCGTTTATGATGCATAAATTTAGGTCGATGTATTCTGATGCAGAAAAATTCGGACCTCAATTGTCCTCAGATGAAGATCCTCGCATCACCCGTTTCGGACTGTTTATTCGCAAGGTTCGATTAGACGAAATCCCTCAGTTTTATACTGTTCTTAAAGGAGATATGTCGCTCGTGGGTCCTCGTCCGGAGCGTCAGTTTTATATCGATTTAATCGCCAAACGGGCTCCGCATTACCGCCTGCTGATGAAAATAAAACCTGGGATCACTTCCTGGGGTCAGGTTAAATTTGGGTATGCCTCCACCGTTGACGAAATGATTGAGCGGCTGCAATACGACATCCTGTACATTGAAAACATGTCGCTTGCCATGGATTTCAAAATCATGATTTACACCATTTTGATTGTTTTACAAGGTCGGGGTAAATAAGGGATTAGACTGAACTGCCGACTTCGTAGTTTGGAATTTAATTATTTCATTTTTTATCAAGATGTTTCCGGTTTCGATTCAATAAACGAAAGGGTTACCTGAGCACCGACGGGTTTTAGGTTTTTTACTGATATTTCTCCTTTGTGCGCATCGACAATGAGCTTTAAAGTGGCAAGTGATAGCCCTGAACCTTCTTTATGCAGGATATCCCCTGCCGAAAAAAGCTGAAAAAGATATTCGATTGCTGCATCAGAAAAACCGGGTCCCTGATCCACAAAATGCAGGTGGATTTTTTTATTGCTTCTGGAGGCAGAAATGCTTAAAGTGGGATCAGAGCCGGCAAATTTTTCAACATTATCCATTAACATACGTGCCCCGATCATAACAAGTTCAGAATCTGCCATGATAAGTAATTGTTTGGCTGGTTTTTCGTAATGAATTGATAAGCCGGACAATGGATTTTGCTTTTTGAATGTCCCGATAGAAGTTTCAATTAAATGATCGATCGACACAGGTAATATGTCAGGATTATACTTATCTGTTTTGAGTCGGGTGATTAACATGGCAATGTCGCTAAAACTCACCATGCGGGCTGAAACCTCTGTGAGGTATTCCAGATACTCTTTTTGATCGGCGTCGATATTTGTTTGATTTAGAAGTTGTGTCAGTCCGATAATACCATTTAGCGGGGTTCGCATTTCATGGCTGATAAGGGATAGAAAATTTGATTTTGCCTGGTCAAGTTTTGCCAGTTTCTGATTCGCAATTTCGAGTTGGATAGTACGTTCTTTCACAAGTTCTTCCAGTCGAAGGTTGATGGATTTAAGTTCTTGTTTTTGCTTTTTAAGCAGTAAATGAGTTTGAACTCGGGCAAGTAGTTCTGCTGAATTAAAAGGTTTGGTTATGTATTCCTGTCCTCCGGTTTCAAATCCTTTTACAATGCTGTTCATATCGGCTTTAGCCGTAAGGAAAATAATGGGAATGTCCTTCGTCCTGGGATCGTGCTTTAAGCGATTGCATACTTCAAAGCCGTCTATGCCGGGCATCATAATGTCGAGCAAAATTAGGTCAAAGTCCTGCATTTCGCATATTTTCAATGCTTCATAACCATTTTGGGCATAAGCAACCTGGTAGTCTCTTTGTGCCAGAATGTTACCAAGAATTTGAATGTTATTAGAAACATCGTCTACTATCAGTATTTTTTCATGATGGTCATTCATGGGTGTACTATCATTTGGTTTGACTTTAAAATGTATGTGATCATTTTCATATTAATTCTTCCGCTTTATTTTTTTCGGCTTAATGAACTATTCTCAATCGCCACGTTGTTGTTTTTTGTTTAAATTATTGGTAACAAATTGATATTCATATATATTTAATAACATATCGATTGCATTTGTATCAAATTCCGTGGTTCGTGCCTCAAGTTGTGTACAATACTCTTTCATGCCGGCATCGTTAAATTCATCGGCCAGGTGATTGAGCTCACGACAAAATTCCTGAATATGGCTGATTAGTTTGGTGTTGATCGCCGGGAGGAACTTGTGCCTGATGATTTGTTGATTCTTTTTTATGAATTGCATATTGTGGTTGTACAGTTGTTCTTCAGTAAAGAAACGAGGAACGGAAATCCCTGTTTTAGGTTGATATTCGATTTCTGTGGTGAATTTTAATACTTCAGCCGAATGGTTAATCACTTCAATATTGTTAAAGTAAACCGAGAAAATGGTGCCGGTACCCGGAACACTTTCTACACTGATGATACCATCCATCATTTCCACCAGGCGCTTGGTTATGGTCAATCCCAAACCGATCCCCTGCTCATTTTTCATTATTCCACCTTGTCTGAATGGTTCAAAAATTGACATCAGGTTGTCTTTTTCGATTCCAATGCCGGTATCTTTCACAAAAAGAATCATGTTGAGCTTGCCGGTTTTTTCGTTAAAATGGCAATCCACCAAAAGCTCTATTTTTCCTTTGGGAGTGAATTTAATCGCATTCCCCACCAGATTAAACAATATCTGACGAAACCGGATATCGCTAAACAAGATTAAGGCAGGAAAGGAACTTGAAACGTGGCTGGTAAGTTCAAGTCCTTTTTCAATAATATTGTTAGAAAAAATCTGTTCAATTTCTCCAATGATGGCTTTGATATTTACCGGGGCATAATGAAGGTCGAGCTTCTCAGCTTCAATTTTCGATAAGTCGAGAATATCATTAATCAACATTAACAAGCTTTTTCCACTTGAACTGATTAACTTTAAATAATTTAGGTGTTTTGTATTGGTAATGTTTTGACTGAGGAGCTCAGAAAAACCAATCACAGAGTTTAAGGGCGTTCTGATTTCATGGCTCATGTTGGCTAGGAACTCACTTTTGGATCGGCTGATTTTTTCCGCTTCTTTTTTAGCCGCAAGCATTTGTTGGGCATAACGATCGAGCTCGATCCCCGCTTTTTCGATGATTTTGTTTTTTTCGATCAGCAGTTGGTTGGTTTTGTTTTTTGAATAGACATAAAATAATAAAAAAGCCACCATAATCAAGGCAAGAATAAAGGCGATGATAAAAAGGAGGTTAATTGTTTTTTGACGCTTTATTTTAAGCTGTGCGATGGCTGCCTGTTGTTCTAATGATTGTATTCGGTTTGCCTGGCGCTCGCTTTCAAAACTAATTTGAAGTAAAGCTATTTCTTTTCTGATATTGATATTAAGAATAGAATCATGGTATTGATGAGCAAGCTGTAGGTAATCGAGTGCTTTTTTATATCTGTTTTGGGTTACTTCCATTTTATAAAGTGATGTATAGGCCTCAACCATGTTATTTTTGGCATTGATTTCCTGCGAAAGCGTTAATCCTGGTATTAAATATTCCAATGCCAGTTTGTCTTGATGCATTTCTGTGTATAACCCCCCGAGTTTAATATAGGAATAAGCCAAAAAGTTTTTGTCCTTGAGCCCACTATTTATTGCAAAAGCAGATTTAAAATATTCCAATGCTTTATTAAAGTCGCCTTCTTCTTGATAAAGATTTCCCAAATCGTTGTAGCAGATGGCAACACCCTTTAGATTGTTAATTTGTTTATTTACCTCCAGTGAACGTAAATAGGATTCTTTGGCGAGTGCAAGGTTCCCTTGTTCCAGATAGATGTTGCCCAGGTTATTGAGGTTGATGGCAATCCCAAGCCTGTTATTCAGGTTTTTCTCGATAGTGTAGCTTTTTTTAAACAATTTGGTCGCTTCTTCCAGGTTTCCGATCGACTCCTGAATATTTCCCATGCTATTGATAGCAATGGCCATGGTGATCGAGTCGTGGTTCATTTCGGCCAGGTTAAGAGCCCTCATATGAAAATCCATGGCATTTTTATAATTGTCGAGTCTTCGATGAATCACGCCGATGTTATTCAGGATGATGGATTCTTTTATTCTGTCGTTTGCCTTTTTAGCCAGATCAAGTGCTGCCTCATGAAAACGAATCGCTAACAGGTATTTACCGTTATTGCGGTTGTTCACTCCCATACGGTCAAGTTTGGTAGCAATCCTATTGGCTTGAAGGGTGCTTTGTACCCATTCTGAAAGAGGGTCCAGGTTTCTAAACTGCATGTATTCGGGTAAGTCAATCTGGTTCGTACTATCCAAATACATGATGAGCCTGCAAAACGATTCCGCCTTGAGCGAGTCTCCGTTTGATCGGGAATAAACTTCGATAAGCGAATCAGCCTTCGGTAAGGTGGTTGCTTTACTACAATTGCTGATGCCTGCTACCTGCAAAATAACAAGTAGAAAGAGATTAAAAGGATAACAAGGACAATATCTCGATTTGGGTATAACCATTAACAACATTGTAAAATGGGATAGCAAAATATGCAGAGCAAGATACAAAAATAATTTACTTATTCAATTGTAAGGAACACTTACCTTTATATTTGATAAAATCTCCTGAGAAGCTACTACCGGCAATGTCTTGTGGGCTATGAAGCTGGTGGTTTTAAAGAAAGATGTTTTTGGTCGGCGATATCAATTCGTTTCAATTAATCCATCGCTATTATGTAAATACAAAATTTCCCTGATTATCATGTCTCCGTTTATATCCACTTAACCAACGGAAAGTCCATCCGGTATTTAAGCAGTTCGTTTTTTGGAAACAGGCGGAAAGTAAAATCGTAAATACCGGTAGTATGAATCATCATCTCGATGCCAAAAGTAACTTTGCCGGGCTCACTTGAAATCACCTTTAACTCCTGCTTTAACTTGATGGTTTTAACTTCCTCATCAGCCTTGTTTCCCATCAAAACTTCTGCACCCAGATCGTTGGCTTCAAGTCCGGGGATATTCAATTGGATTTCAGCAATGAACTTTTTCCCAAACTCCAATGGCGTCCGGCTGGTGTCAGGTATTTTTAAGCTTTCGATGACAATTTGATCCCAGGCTTGTTTTACTTTCTTCTTCCATTCGGCCAATTGTGTGGCCGGGGCAAAATCAACACCATATAGTTGATTGCGTCTGGCAAACAGACCATCGTAATATTTAGTATAATAATCTTCGAGCATGCGTTGCATGGTAAAGTGTGGAGCTACCTGTGCGATGGTATTTTTAATAAATGAAACCCATTTGCTTGAAAATCCTTGTTCGTTGAGGTCGTAATAATGTTTAACAATCTCGTTTTCAAGTGTTTGGTATATAATTTCTGCATCCAGTTCATCCTGATATTGTTGATTGGCAAACGTTTTGGCTTCTTCTATGGCCCATCCAGCGTCTGGTTTGTAACCTTCAGCCCACCAGCCATCCAGCACGCTGAAATTCACAACGCCGTTCATAACTGCTTTTTCTCCACTGGTGCCTGATGCCTCGAGTGGTCGGGTGGGTGTGTTTAGCCAAATATCTACACTGCTGGTGAGTAATTTGCCCAGGATCATGTCGTAGTTTTCCAGAAAAATGACTTTACCCATGAACTCTTTTTTCTTGGAGATTTCGATGATCCGTTTGATGAGGTCTTGTCCGGCTTTGTCGTTGGGGTGAGCTTTTCCTGAAAAGATGAATACCACCGGTTTTCCCGGATTGTTGACAATCTTGTCTAACCGTTCGAGGTTCATAAATAGCAGGTGTGCACGTTTGTAGGTCGCAAATCGGCGGGCGAAACCAATGATCAGGTTGTTTTCATTGATGTCTTTGAGCGCGTTTAAAATTACCTGAGGTGTTTCCTGACGGTGAGTGAGGTCTTTTTTAAGTTTTTCACGGATCACGCTAATCAACCTTTTTTTAAGCGTCAGTTTTTTTTGCCAAATGACATCATCGTCAACATGATAAATCTTTTCCCAATAGTTTGGATCAGGCTGATTTTGTACAAATCCTTCACCAAACTGATTTTTGAATAACTCT
>PCUL01000102.1:0-184 GCA_002771745.1 Bacteroidetes bacterium CG18_big_fil_WC_8_21_14_2_50_41_14 | reverse complement strand
ATTTACTTCCTGCGAAAGTCTGGCAGCCAGCACACTCATGCTGAATTTTTCTGTCGGGTTATCAGGAAAGAACCTGCCCAACCCCATGAAATCGTGCCAACTGATCCTAAACTGATCGCTGTAGTGTGGCAGGTAGGTCCTGATCAGGTGTTCTTCAAAAGTATCATGACCTGCCGGCACCGGT